>JAFSXQ010000208.1 GCA_017444005.1 Bacteroidaceae bacterium
AACACCCTGAAGCCTGCCAAGGTGGAGACGGGTGCCGAGGTGCGCGTTCCCCTGTTCATCAACGAGGGCGAAATCGTGGAAATCGACACGCGCGACGGCTCTTACCTGGGTCGTGTGAAGGCGTAAAACACTGAATTCGCAGAGACAAAAAAATGCAGCCGGCTCCACATCAGCGTGGGGCCGGCTGCAATGCTTTATTAGGGTCTGTTTTTAGGCCTCTGCTGCAGCCAGGAGAATCTCGCTCAGCGAGGGGTGGGCATGCACGGTGTCGGCCAGGTCGTGGATGGTGGCTCCAAGCCGCATGGCCAGGGTGGCCTCGTGGATGAGGTCGCTGGCGTGTGCGCCCAGGATGTGGCAACCGAGTATCCGCCCTTCCGCATCGGTCAGTATCTTCACCAGACCGTCGTCGGCCTCCATCGCCAGGGCCTTTCCGTTGGCGCGGTAGAAGGCTTTGTGCGCCTTGTACTCGATGCCGGCCTCCGTGAGTTGCTCCTCTGTCTGGCCCACCATCGCGGCTTCGGGCACGGTGAAGACGGCGGAGGGAATGATGGAGAGTGAAGAATTAAGATTACTTTTCTCCTCTTGCGCAAGGGCGGTAGCAAACTCTTCACTCTTTACTCTTCGTTCTTCACTTATAATCTTTTTCAATGCAACCTTTCCCTGTGCCGAAGCAGCATGGGCCAGTTGCATGAGTCCGTTCACGTCGCCGATGGCGTAGATGCCGGGCACGTTCGTCTGCATGTGTTCGTCCACCGCGATGCCGCGTGGCGTGGTCTCGATGCCGACGTCTGCGAGGTTCAGGCTTTCGAGGTTGGCAGCACGCCCTACGGCCATCAGCACCAGGTCTGCCTCTACGCTCTGCGTCTTACCCTTCTCCTCGAAGTCGACCGTAAGGGGCGAACCTTCGTGTATCTCTTTGGCGGCTGCCCCGACGTGGAACTCGATGCCGCGCTTCTTCAGACTGGTGCGCAGGCGCTTGGCCAGGTCGCGGTCGAAGTTCGGAAGGACTTCCTTGCAGAACTCGATGACCGTCACCTCCACACCGAAACTGCGGAAGATGCTGGCGAACTCCAGTCCGATGACGCCTCCGCCGATGATGGCCAACCGCTGGGGCAGATGGTCGAGGTTCAGTATCTCCGTGCTCGTCACCACACCCTCGGCATGGGCGCCGGGTATGGGCAGGAACTTCGTCCGACTGCCCGTGGCGATGATGATATTCTTCGCTTCGTACTGCTCGTCATCGACTGCTACGGTATGCTGGTCAATGAACCGCGCTTCGCCCTCCACGAGCGTGATGCCGGGCGTCTTCATCAGTTGGGCCACGCCCGCCTTCAGTTTCTCCACCACCTCGTTCTTACGAAGAATGGAAGAATGGAAGAATTGAAGAATGGAAGGTGCTGCCATTTCAATATTTGAATTTTTCAATGCTTCAATTTCTTCCGCACTGTGGCACAGGCACTTTGTCGGGATGCAACCGGCATTCAGGCAGGTGCCGCCCAGGTGTTCCTTCTCTACGACGACCACCTGCAGACCGGCCTTCGCGGCCCGCACTGCTGTCTCATAACCGCCGGGGCCTGCTCCGATAATGATTAAATCCGTATTCATAGCGATTTGAAGGTGAACTTGGGTTCCTTCACGGCCTTCACGTCGTCCATGCGGCGCACGGGGGTGGAGTGGGGGGCCGACTTCAGCAATTCGGGGTCGGCCTTGGCCTCCTCGGCAATGCGCTTCATCACGGCGATGAAGGCGTCCAGCGTCTCCTTGCTCTCCGTCTCCGTGGGCTCAATCATCATGGCCTCGTGGAACAGGAGCGGGAAGTAGATGGTAGGCGCATGGAAACCGTAGTCGAGCAGGCGCTTTGCCACGTCGAGGGTGGTGACGTGCTCAGGCGAGTGGTGGTCGCCACCGTACTCCTCGCGCAGTCCGTCGAAGACGAACTCGTGCTTGCACACCGTGTCGATGGGCAGTTTGTAGTGACTGCGCAGGCTCTCCTTGATGTAGTTGGCATTCAGCACGCTCAGTTTACCGGCCATGGGGATGTTCTCCTTGCCGAGGCTCAGCAGATAGGCGTAGGCGCGGACGATGATGGCAAAGTTGCCAAGGAAGAACGACACGTAGCCCAGTGATTCGTCCTTGCAGGACAATTCATAATCAACCTCGCCGGAGGCTAAATTTTCAACTTTCAATTTTGAACTTTCAACTTTAATGACCTGCGGATTGGGCAGGAACTGCTCCAGACCCTTGCGTACACCCACGGGACCACTGCCGGGACCGCCACCGCCGTGAGGCGTAGAGAACGTCTTGTGCAGGTTGATGTGCATCACGTCGAAACCCATGTCGCCCGGACGGCATACGCCGAGCATCGGGTTCAGGTTGGCACCGTCGTAGTACATCAGGCCGCCGCACTCGTGCACCAGTTTGGCAATCTCGGGAATCCGGGTCTCGAAGAGGCCCAGCGTGTTGGGGTTGGTCATCATCATGCCGGCGATGTCGGGACCGAGCAGGGGCTTCAGGGCCTCCACGTCGACGGTGCCGTCGGCCAGCGACTTCACCTCTACGATTTGCAATCCGCAGACAGCAGCCGAGGCAGGGTTGGTGCCGTGCGCCGAGTCGGGGACGATGATCTTCGTGCGAGCCACGTCGCCCCGGCTCATGTGATAACTGCGGATGACCATGAGGCCCGTCAGTTCACCGTGTGCACCAGCGTAGGGGTTCAGCGTGAAGCGGCTCAGTCCGGCTATCTCGGCCAGCGTTTTCTGCACCTCGTCGTAGAGTTTCAGACTGCCCTGTGCGAACTTGGCAGGCGTCAGCGGATGCTGGTTGAAGCCCGGCAGTGCGGCCAGTTCCTCGTTCAATTTTGGGTTGTACTTCATGGTGCAACTGCCCAGGGGGTAGAAGCCCGTGTCCACGCCGAAGTTGTTGTTCGACATGTTGGTATAGTGGCGCACGACGGTCAGTTCGTCGGCTTCGGGCAGGATGGTTGGCGTCTGGCGCAATGACATTGCGTCCAACTGAAGAAGACTGTAGCCCTTGAATTCGTTCTTGGGCAGCGAGTAGCCCTTTCTTCCGGGTTGCGAAAGTTCGAAAATCAACTTTCCATAGTATTCTCTGTTCATAGGGCTACATTCTTTATCAGTTCAACCATGTTGTCAATCTCTTGGCGCGTGCGCTGCTCGGTGCTGGCGATGGTCAGGCAACCGTCGCAGAACAGGGTGGGGGCGCCCAGCAGGTAGCCCTCTTCGGCCAGTGCCATGCGCAGGGCCTTGGCGTCGCCCTTGTAGCGGAGCGTGAACTCGTTGAGATAGGGGCCGTCGAAGATCTCCTCGAAGCGGCCCGTCTTCAGCAGTTCGTCGTGCAGATAGTGGGCCGAGGCGTAACTCAGTTCGTTCACTTCCTTCATGCCTTCGGGGCCCATCAGGCTCAGGTAAGCAGCCACATAGAGGCACATGAAACCCTGTGCCGTGCAGATGTTCGAGGTCGCCTTCTCGCGACGGATGTGTTGCTCGCGGGCCTGCATGGTCAGCACGAACGTGCGCCGTCCGTCGGCATCCGTCGTGGCGCCCACCAGTCGGCCGGGCATCTTGCGGACGAGGGCCTCCTTGGTGCACAGATAACCGATGTACGGACCGCCGTAGCCCATCGGGATGCCCAGACTCTGGGCATCGCCGCAGGCTATGTCGGCGCCCCATTCGCCCGGCGTCTTCAGTACGGCCAGGGCCGAGGCCACGGTGTTCACGGCCAGCAGGGCCTTGTGCTCGTGGCACAGGTCGGCCAGTCCCGTGAAGTCCTCGATGAGGCCATAGCGGTTGGGCTGGCAGACGATGAGTCCGGCCACGTCGTCCTTCTCTATTAGTTCACGTGCGGCCTCCTTGTCCATCACGCCGTTCTTCTCCGATACGGCGACGAGGTCCACGCCGTGGAACTTGGCGTAGGTCTTGCAGACGGCCATCACGGCGGGTTGGATGGTCTCCGAGATGAGCACGCGGTTGCGCTTCTTGGCAGCCGCCATGCACATCATCATAGCCTCGGCCGTGGCGGTGGAACCGTCGTACATCGAGGCATTGGAGATGTCCATGCCCGTCAGGTCGGCCATCATGGTCTGGTACTCGAAGATGTATTGCAGCGTGCCCTGACTAATCTCGGCCTGGTAGGGTGTGTAACTGGTGCTGAACTCCGAGCGGCTGGCCAGGAAGGGCACCACGCTCGGGGTATAGTGGTCGTAACAGCCTGCGCCGGCGAAGCACGTGAGCGGCTTATTCATGGCGGCCAGGTCCTGGATGATGCGTCGCACCTCTATCTCCGACTTTTCGCTCGGGATGTCCAGTTCGCGGTGGAGTTTTATCTCCTCGGGAATCTCGGCATACAGGTCGTCCAAAGTGCGAACGCCGATGACGTCAAGCATCTGCTGTACGTCATCGGCGGTATGTGGAAAATATTTATACATAATTATTTGCAGATTGCTTCGTAAGCCTTAGCGTCCATCAGTTTGTCCAGTTCGCTCTTGTCGGAGAGTTCGACCTTGATGATCCAGTTCTCGAAGGCATCCTTGTTGATGAGTTCGGGTTCGTCCTCCAGGGCCTCGTTCACCTCCACGACCGTACCGCTGACGGGGCTGAACAGGTCGCTGGCGGCCTTCACGCTCTCCACGGCGCCGAATTCCTCGCCGGCCGTCACTTCGTCGTCCACCTCGGGCATGTCCACGTACACCACGTTGCCCAACTGGTCCTGGGCATAGTCGGTGATGCCGATGTAGCCGAACTCGCCTTCCACTCTCACGTACTCGTGGCTCTCTGCGTAGTAGAGCCCTTCAATTACTTTTGCCATAATGATATTCGTTTAATTCGTAAAATTCGTTGTTAGGATTTATTTCTTGTAGTTCTTGTCATAGAAACGTTTCTTGATGACCACACCGGGCTGCAACTTCTTGTGGATGCGCACCTGGACGGGTGTGCCCAGTTTCGTGTATTCGATGTCGAGCAGGGCCATGCAGACGCTCTTGCCCGTCGAGATGCTGTTGTAGCCGGTGGTCACGCAACCGATGACCTTGTCGTCGGCTACCACTTCATATCCATGTCTTGGAATGGCGCGGCCCTCCAGTTCTATGCCCACAATCTTGCGCGTGACACCCTCGGCCTTCTGGCGGGCGACGGCTTCCTTGCCGATGAAGTCCGGCTTTTCCACCTTCACAAACATGCCCAGGCCGGCCTCGATGGGCGAGAGTTCGTCGGTCAGTTCGTCGCCGTACAGCGGCAGTCCCACCTCGAAGCGCAGCGTGTCGCGGCAACCCAGTCCGCAGGGCTTGGCTTCGCCGCTCTCGATGAGTTTGTCCCACATCTGCTGGATGAGTCCGTGCGAG
>JAFSXQ010000209.1 GCA_017444005.1 Bacteroidaceae bacterium
AAGTTCCAAGGGCTGGGTTGGCAACTTGGGTCACAGTCACATTTTTGGAAGCGGTTTTATCTGTATCGTAGGTATAAGTAAGCGTCACTGTAGCCGTACGGGAAACAACTGACTCATTGGATGAGCATGTGAAAGAAATCGGGCTAGTGGTCTCGCCGCCAAGAGTGAGCCAGTCGTCTTCCGTAGATGCCGAAATGGTGCCTCCGTCAACTTCATTGTTCACCGTAAAAGCAATGCTGCCACCAGTGGCATTGTAGGCGATATTAACGTCGGAGGCGGTAAAGGAGGGGGAACTACCGGCAGCGTCATCATATGTAATGACTATTGATGAGAAATAACTTGCACCAGAGACCTTCAGTTGGAAGTATGTGTCACCACTTGCGGCATTGTAAGTTCCCGTTGACGTACCTGTCTGGCTGTTAGATGTTGGCTTTTCTGAAGTACCGGTAGTGACTGTATAAGTTTTGCTTCCGCTGGAAACGTTAACAGTAATTGATTTGAGACCAGTAATGGCAGTAGTGTTATAAAGGATGCCACTACCTTTTGAAGAGTTCATCTGTATAACATTTCCCGAACCCTTATACCCTTGGTTGACTGTAAAACCAAAGCCGTCTACTGTAGCCGTCTTTTCCGCATAAGAAGTTGATAGCCCAAATGAATTATAATCCAGTGTTATGGTCTTGTCTGCCGCCCACACACTCGCGCTTCCTGCCACCAGGGCGAGTAGCAGGAGCATCAGTTTTGAAAGTAGTTTTTGTTTCATAATGTTTTTGTTTATAGGTTTATAATTGTGTTAACTAGTCTCTGTTTTTATGGAAACGGCCAACACTCAAAACGTATAAACGAAAAAAGCGCAGGTCTCCACCATACGCGCCTCAGGTTTGGAACTACCTTCTACATCCTATGGGAAGCCTGCGCTAAAGCACAAGCCTCTCGGATGTAGATTTTGCTCACTCACATCTGAGGTTCCAATTCGAGGCGCGAAAGAGCATCAAACTTTCGTGTTTCCGCCGAAACAGCAGTGCAAAGATACGAAACTTATTTCATAACAACAAAGGAATGGGGCAGAAAAAAGAGCCGCAACGTGAATTGCGACTCTGCATAAGAATATTGGTTTACGGGGCAAAAGCCCCGTTTCTATGAGATACATGGAACGCATAGCATGTTTCACGTCTCTTGTCAAATCCCCTTCCGCATAGGTGTTGAAATACTTCAAGGCCACATTCCTATAGAAAGACCATATTTTCCGCGAGGCCTCTGGCTTCACGATGTATTTATACGGCATATCTGGTCTTATATATAGAATGCAGGTCTTCTATGATCATTTTCTCCAGTTCCTCGGGTGTCATGTCCCGGTCTATCTTCGGCAACGCAGGGTCGACCTCGTACAACGAGGGGTCGGAATAGTCGATGTCCACATCTTCTTGTGTGTCCAACTGCACAAAAAGCCCCGTACTTAGCAGTGCTACCAATTTAGCATTTGCGACTTTGTCATTCTTGTCGTAAGATAGGGTGACCGTACACATCGTCTTTCTTTTTATTTATTATAGTAACTGTCAGACTTCATTTTCCTGCGTATCACGCGTGCCCACTTCGTGAACAACAGTGCAAAGATACGAATAAGCGAGCGAAATGCAAAAGGAAAACTTGTTTTTCTTTTCATTTCCGAGCGAAAGTATCTAAGAACGCAGTTCAAAGATACGAATAAGCGAGCGAAATGCAAAATAATATGTGAATATTTTGCCAAAAGATTTGGTTGGTATGAGAATTTCACCTACCTTTGCAATACCATACAAAGTGTCGCAGAGGAGCGAGAGCCCCGTTTGTATCGGCAAGCGACTTGCTCATGCAGGCACTCTTTATGCTCCGCCTAGGACAAGAGCCCCGTTTGTATCGGCAAGCGACTTGTCAAGGCGGAGTTCCTTATTTCCTCAGTTCAGGCTCCGCGGCAGCAAACGTGTGGTCGTTGATGATGGCATAGGGTTTGAACACGTCTCCATCTTCAAGCCTACGCATACAAAGTATCGTACGGCATCCCAGTTCACGGCTGAAGTAAGCGAAATAGGCACTCTCGAAATGTTTTCCCTCGGCAACAGGGCGCCAGCCCAGATAGGTGGCTTTGGCAAGATAACCCGGAATGTCCTTGGCCAAGGCATTTTTTATGGCGTTAAACTTATTGTCGCCTACATTCTTACTGACAATGGTTTTCAGGTCTGTCTTCGTTATTTCCACACGCATTGTAATCTCGTTGGTAATAACAAAATGCAACGGATGTCCCTTGAGAAGTTCAGCCAGTTTCAAAACCTCTTCCCGTATGCGCTTGCTCTCCTTATAGTATTCTTCCTCTGTACGCTTGTCCATCAGAAATAGTCCTTGGATACGCAAAGATACTATTAAGTGAGCGATTTTCCAAATAATATGTGAATAAATCACCAAACACAAAAAGGCATACATTGTATTTGCAAGTGAATCGGGCGCCCCGCTGAACGACAAAGGGAAGAACTGCAGCGCGTGCCAAAAATGAGTTCCACACGTGGAACTGATGAGTTCCACGCATGGAACTGGCGAGTTCCACGTGTGGAACTCGTCAAAAGGATCAGACCATTCAGCCGATTTCTGACGAATATCAGATTATGGGAAGGGGGACGAGAAGATTACGACTTGTGGCTGATGAGTTTGAGGAACTCGTCGCGGGTCTTGGCCTGGTTGAAGGCACCGGTGAAGTCGCTGGTGGTGGTGATGGAACCCTGCCGCTCCACGCCGCGCATCTGCATGCACATATGCTGGGCCTCGACGACGACCATCACGCCCAGGGGATGCAGGGCCTGCTGGATGGCTTCGCGAATCTGCGAGGTCATGCGCTCCTGCACCTGCAGGCGATGGCTGTAGCAGTCGACCACGCGGGCAATCTTCGACAGGCCGGTGATGTAGCCGTTGGGGATGTAGGCGACGTGGGCCTTGCCGTAGAAGGGCAGCAGATGGTGCTCGCAAAGCGAATAGAAATTGATGTCCTTGACGATGACCATCTGGCTGTAGTCCTCGCGGAACTTTGCCGAACAGAGTATCTCGATGGGGTCTTCCTGATAGCCGCGGGTAAGGTCGGCCATAGCCTTGGCTACGCGTGTGGGGGTCTTGAGCAGGCCCTCGCGTGTGGCATCCTCGCCGATCAGGCCAAGTATCTGGCGGATGCGTACTTCTATCTCCTCTTGCTGATTATTCATAAACGTATGCATTGATTTTGCAACGAACGGTGATGGCCTCGGGGAAACGCCCCATGCGACGCATGTCCGCAAGCAGTTCGAGCGCCTCCTCACGGGTGCGGAAGTCGCCGACGTGGCATATCCAACGGGGGCTGACGAAACGGGTGTAGACGGGTTGGTCGGGGAAACAGGTCTTGACTTGGGCCTCCATCTGATAGGCGCGGTTCTTGGCGTCGCGCGAATTGCCTCCGGCATAGACCTGGACACGGTAGCCGTTGATGCGCACCTTACGTCCGAGGCCCATCAGAAGGCTGTCCGTCAGTGTCGTGGCGGTGTCGCGAACGGTGCTGTGCAAGGCCTGAGGCTTATTCGCCGCAGCACTCTGCCGACGACCATAGAGCAGGGCCTCGATGTCGGCATCGTGGTGCAGACGGACAGTGCCCTTCCCCACTGCCGACTGCTGCAGGCGGTCGGTGAAGGAGGACTGGGCGAACAGAGAATGAGAGAATGAGAAAATGAGAAAATGAGAAAACAACAGAAGATATCTTCTGGACAATGTCATTCCTCTTTTAATCTTATCATTCATCATGGCGTTTCCTTTCTCATTTTCTCATTTTCTCATTCTCTCATTTTCACAATTACTTCCAAGCATCGATGATGCCCTTGAAGTCGGCGCACTTGAGGGCGGCACCACCAATGAGGCCACCGTCGACGTCGGGCTTCGAGAAGATTTCCTTGGCGTTAGAGGGCTTGCAAGAGCCGCCGTAGAGGATGCTGACGTTTTTGGCAGCAGCCTCGCCGAAGCGACCAGCGATGACGCCACGGATGAATTCGTGCATGTCCTGTGCCTGCTCGGCAGTGGCGGTCTTACCGGTGCCGATGGCCCAGACGGGCTCGTAGGCGAGGATGATGTTGGCAAACTGCTCGTCGGTGAGGTCGAACAGGCTGTCGGCCAACTGTGCACCTACCACCTCGTTCTGCTTGCCAGCCTCGCGCTCCTCCAGCACCTCGCCGATGCAGAAGATAACCTTCAGGCCGTTGGCCAGAGCCAGGTTCACCTTCTCCTTCAGGATCTCAGCGGTCTCGCCGTAGTAGGCACGACGCTCCGAGTGACCGAGGATGACGTACTGAGCGCCCGTGCTCTTGACCTGAGCAGCGCTCACCTCGCCCGTGTAGGCACCCTTCTCCTTGTCGGCGCAGTTCTCGGCGCCCAGGCCGATGACCGTGTCCTTAACGATGTCGGCAACGGTGGCCAGATGGATGAAAGGCGTGCAGATGACAACGTCGCAGTTAGGGGCATCGGCTGCCAGAGCGGCCTTCAGTTCAGTAGCCAGGGCTACACCTTCTTGCAGGTTCAGGTTCATTTTCCAGTTTCCTGCTACAATTTTCTTTCTCATGTTGTTTACGTTTTAAGTTTATTCAATAATGGTTGTTATTTCGTTATTCGGGCACTTCGAGATTGCGCCGGACTCTTATCTTTCGTCTCTCATAGAGTTTCCGTCCCACCCAGATGCGGTCGACCAGCGTCCAGAGGAGCAGGGGGAGGACAAACCAAAGCACCAGCCGGTTGACCGACTGCAGGCGACTGCGGTATTGCATCTGCCCCAGGTGCTGACGCTCCAGCGGCTCCATCTGTTCGCTCACCTCCGGCAGGTCGGCCGATGCCCACTTCTGGTAGACGACGCCGTCGTGCAACAGGAGCAAGCCCGGATTGGAGCGGATGACGGTCTTCAGCATGGTGCCGTCGCACAGGACGAATTCGTACTCGGCTCCCGTCAAGTCCTTCCAGCGGTCGATGCTCTCTGCGAGACTCGACGTCACGGCCAAGAAGGGGTAGCCCTGCTGCTGGCAGTAGTCGTAGAGCGCATTAATGCGGTCCATCGTGCCGTCGTCGGCCTGCTCCAGAAAGGGGGCCACGAGCAGGAACTTATAGCCCGGCTGGCCGAGCCACTCCAGCGTGATGTCTTCGCCTTCCATCGTCTGCAACGCGAAGTCGGCGTAGTGCATCTCCCTGCTCTCACCCTCCCACTCGGCCATCATGGCCTGGGGCAGGTCCGTCCCGATGCGATAGGGGCGGAAGTCGATGACCGGCAGGTGGCGTATGTTGTACAGCCCCAGGAAGAGGGCAAACACCATCGCGTAGAGCGAGAGCAGCCACTGGTTGCGCTCTGTGATGAAGCGCGTGAGGAGGCGATAGTTGCGCACCGTCAGCACCGCAGCCAGCAGGAGCAACAAGTTCTTGCCGAAGGTCTGCCAGTTGGTCAGGTGCACGGCATCGCCGAAGCAACCACAATCGCCGACGGCATTGGTCAGGGCCAGCCAGAGGGTGACGGGCGTCATCACCAGCATCAGGCACAGGGCCAGGCGCGTCGTGGTGCGCCGGCGAATGCCGAAGAAGAGGTTGAAGCCGAGGTAGAACTCCAACATGGCCAGTGCAAAGGCCAGCGCCAGAGGCAGGTCGGCCGGCAGCCAGTCGTAGACTCCGAACGCTACGGCGTAGTCCTCTATCTTGTATTGCGTTCCTCGCGGGTCGATGAGTTTCACCACGCCCGAGAAGACGAAGGTGACAAAAAGCAGCAGGCGGCACAGGTTAGCGGCCAGCCACCTCAGTTGCCTCTTTCGTTTCGGGTTCATCATCGCCGAACGTCAACTTAATCAGTCCGAAGACCGCATAGTTCATCATGTCCATATAGTTTGCGTCGATGCCCTCGGACACCAACGTCGCTCCGCTGAGCGATTCGATTTGTTTCGTGCGGAATATCTTCATCAGGATGAGGTCGGTGTAACTGCTCACACGCATGCCACGCCAAGCCTCGTCGTAGTCGTGGTTTTTGCGAAGCATCAGGTTGAGCGAGGCCTCTGCCCAGCGGTCGTAGGCGGCAAGGGCGTCGTCGGCCGACATGTCGTCGCCCACCTCGGCAAAGCCCAGTTCCAACTGGATAAGCCCCACGATGGCATAGTTGACAATGCCGATGAACTCCGGACGGATGCCCTCGTCGACCAGTGCCACCCCCTTCGTCTCGATAGAGCGGATGCGGTTGGCCTTGATGAAGATTTGGTCGGTTACAGACGACGGACGCATGATACGCCACGCTGCTCCGTAGTCGTGCAATTTGCTGGCAAAGAGCGTCCGGCACTCAGTCATTACTTGTCTGAATTGCTGTTCTGTTTCCATACATTTATTATATTACAGGTGCAAAGTTACGAAAAAAGCCCGATGTATGCACTACATCGGGCCATTTTTTATTCGTTTTTACGCTGGAGTCATGAACATTTCAGTATCTGACCGGGGCGCAATGTCTTGTTCTTGGAGATATTGTTCAGGCGGCAAAGGCGGTCGACGGTGATGCCATGCTTCTTGGCAATCTTGCCCAGCGTGTCGCCGGAGCGCACCTTGTAGACCTTCGAACGGTTCTGACGACTGGCCATCTGCTGTTGCTGGAAGGCACGCGACTCCTCGGCCTTCTCCACGCTCTGCTCCGTCTCCTCGGGCAGGTTGCTGACATCGTGAGCCGCCATCAACTGCGAACGACCGTAACGACGGTAGACATAGTAGTCGCCACGAATGTCACCGGCCTCGAAGCAGAACAACTTCTCGGGGTCTATCTTCTCGCCCAACAGACGCGTCTCGAAATGGAGGTGGGGGCCCGTTGAGAATCCCGTGTTGCCGCCCAAGCCAATGGGTTCACCGGCCTTGACCATCTGGTCTTCCTTCACCAACTGCTTCGACAGGTGACCATAGGTGGTCTCCAAGCCATTGGGATGGCGGATGATGATGTATTTGCCGTACCCCTTGCGGCGGCCCTGATCCTTCACGACGCGGACCTTGCCCGTGAAAGCGGCACGGATGGTGTCGCCCAGGTAGACCTTAATGTCCGTACCATAGTGGTTGCGGCCAAACTGGCGGCGATAGCCGTAGTGGGAGTTCACGACGCGACTGTCGCAGGGCATGTGGAAGTCGCGCAGGTCGATGCGATGCTCGGCAGGCAGGGCCTGGGTATAGTTAACGAACTCGTTCGACCACGTCTGATAAAGGTCGATAGCAGGGTCGGCCATCTCCTCCGTCTTCAGCAAACGCTTGATGCTGACGGAATCCACCGCACGCAACTTCGTGTCGATGGGCGCCTGACGGGCCATCAGGTCCTGCGCCTTCGAGTGCGAGGGGAACAGAGAGGCTATACTGAGAAATATGATTGCTAACTTATTCATTGAATCCGATTTAAGGTTGCGACCCGTATCACATTACAGGTCTACTTCGTCTACGGCGTAAAGTGAATTGAAATTCAAATCGCCAAATTCAAATACCTCTTCGGGCTTGAAGAAGCGGTCGATTTCCTCCTTGGCCACGAATATGCCGTCGCTGGCATGAATGATGTTCTGCTGATTGGACATTGAATAGTCGCCACGAATGGTGCCGATGGCGGCATTACGACCGTTGGTGACGCCTGCCATAGCACGCACCACGCGCACGACCTCGACGCCTTCGAGGCACATGGCGACAACAGGAGTGGCCTGCATCGACTTTTTCAGCAAGGGGAAGAAGGGTTTATCTTTCAAATGGGAATAATGCTCTTCCAACAAGGCGTCGGTCATGTAGAGCATTTTCATTCCTATGATTCTGAGGCCCTTACGCTCGAAACGACTGATAATTTCACCCATCAGCATACGCTTCACCACGGAGGGTTTCAAAAGGACTAAGGTTCTTTCCATGAGATGTAATTTCGAAATTCGATGCAAAGGTACGAAAAAAATCGCACACTTACAAATGTGTTAACGATTTTTAGGTTTATTAACCTTTGCGCGTGCGATACATCACGATGCTGGCTGCCACGAAATAGGCGGCGGCCTGAATCCACAGAGCACGGAATTCGGGCATCACATCGGCCACCGAGGCCCCCATCGTGGCCACACGAACATAGGCCCGAATGGCGTAGGTGGAAGGTATGAGCGCACCGAATCCCTGCCAGAAGGCGGGCAGCGAACTCAAAGGCCACGAAATGCCTGACAGGAAGAGGAAGGGCACGGAGGTGAAGACCACCAACAGGAGCACGTTCTCGCGATAGCGCACCAGCCACGAAAGGGTGAGACCAAAGCCGATACAGGCCAGCAGGTAGGGGAACATGATGGCCAGGAGGTCGCGCCACTGGGCTATCATGACCAGCCCGAACATGCGAGGAACAGCCAACGAAAGATAGGCTGCCCAGACGGAATAGACCATGAAGTAGGCCATACCCTTGCCGAACGCCAGACGAAGACCATAGCCCCGGCTGGGAATGGTGCGGGCAACGGTGATGAGCCTGCGGCGTTCACGACGCGTTCCTTCGGACAGACCGATGCCCAGCATCAGCGTCTGTTGCAGGACGAGCATCAGCACACAGGGCAGGATGAAGCCGGCATAGCCGCCCGACGGGTTGAAAATAGGTACTTCCTCAAACTTCAGGGGCGCCGCGGAAACTTCCTCATCACGTTGGGTAGTGAGTTTGGTCATCCGCCCGATGCGGATGTTCTTGTTCATCTGGGTCACTACGGCATTGGCCGCCATGTAGATGGTCTTGTACTGGAGCGTCATAGCCATATCGGTATAGACGCTGATGTAGGTACGGCGGGCACTGTAGACGGCATCGGACAACTCGGCAGGGATGTAGTATATGCCGCGCACCTGCTGGGCCTCAATCATGCGACGGGCATCGTCGAGGCTGACAGCGTGATAGGCTATGCGCACATCGGGAGTGGCATCGGCCATCTGTATGAATTCGCGACTGAGCGCCGAATGGCTGTCGTCGACAACGGCCACAGGCACCTCGCGCAGCACCTCGTTGTTATATATCCAGGCATATAGCAAGGGATAGACGGCAGGCATGAGCAGGCAGAAGAGGAAGATACCCTCGTCGTGAACGAAGGTCTTCATCTCGTCGCGCCACACCGCGCACACATCGCATATTATCTGATAGAATCTACGGAACATACACATAATACTTCAGGGCCTTCTTGATTCGCGGGAACACGAACAGAGGCAGCAGGGCAAAGACTACAAGAGCCACCACATGGAGCCATACGCCCACGACGGGATAGCCGTTGAAGACCACTGCCTGATAAATCATAAAGTAATGGCGCAAGGGGAAGAGCCAAGCCAAAGCCTCCAAGGGGGCGTCCATGCTGGCTGCAGGGAAGATGGAACCGGCCATCGAGAAACTGAGCACGGCCCACAGGGAGCAGATGCTCATGGACATGCGCAACTGGGGCAACAGGCCGAACATGAAGATGCCAAAACCCAGCGATGCCATCACCGTCAGCAAACCCAGCCACACCAAGGGCCACGGACCGCCCAGGTGGGGGAAGCCGAGATAGTAGTAGACATACAGTTCGTAGAGGTAGAAGATGGCCAGCGAGATAGTGAACAGGGGCAATAGTTTGCCCGTCAGCGCCACCCAGATGTTATCGCCGGCCTGATAAAGCAGGTTGGGCCCGGTCTCGAACTTCAGTTCTGTGCCCAGCGAATAAGCGGCCAGTAGGAACATGAAGAGCGTGAGCACACCCGGAATCAGCGCCGTCGACAGATAGGCATTGTAGTCGAGCGTGGGATTGGCCACCTGATGGAGGTCGATGGTAATGGGTTGCAGGTAGGTCATTATCTGGTCCTCCGTTGCACCGCGTTGTCGCAACGAAGCCTGTATCAATCCGGCATTCCCCAGCGTCGAAATGGTCTTCAGGTCGCGGAATAGGAGCGAACCCGACGTCATCGACGTCATGGAGTAGTAGAAGGATATCGTGGGCTTGCGACTGGCCAGCAACTTGGCCGACGTGCCCTTAGGCACATACAGGAAAGCATAGATTTCGCCCCGCTGCACGGCCTTTCGGGCTTCGCTCACCGTGGCGTACTGGCCTGCGATGCGCGTCGTCTGGAAAGCATCCAGCAGACGGGCCATGCGGCGCGTGATGGGCGTATAGTCCTGGTCGACGACGCCCACAGGCATCTCCACGGGCTGACCGCTACGAAGGATGGTAGTGAAGAAAAGCACGGCCACAATGGGCATGACCACCATGAAGACCATGTATATGGGATTGCGCCGCAAGATGCGCAACTCACGCCATACGATGTTAATGATACGCCTCACCAGCCTTCAAATTCTTAATTCTTAACTCTTAATTTACTTAATCACCACCGACATACCCGGGCGCAAGCCTTCCAGCGTCTCCGTGGGTCGGGCCTTCACCTCGAAAGTCTTCAGGTCGTAGCGGCCATTGGCCTTGGTAGCCTTCCAGACGGCGTATGCGCCAAGGTCCTTCATGTAGTAGACTTTCATCTTCAGGTTCTTGTCGAAGGCCGGCACGTAGGCTTCAATCTCGTCACCTATCTTCAAGCCCTTCAACTGGTCCTCACGAACGTTGAACGAGCCCCACATGTCCGACATGAGAGCCACGCTCATGATGGGCGAGCCCGTGCCCACAAGTTCACCAACCTGGGGATAGACATCCGTCACCTCGCCCTCCATCTGGGCTATCTGCACCGTCTCGCCAATGTACGAACGCACCTCGGCCACAGCGCCCTTGGCCTGTTCCACCTTGGCGGCAGCGGCCATTTTTTCCTCACGGCGGGCACCGTTGACGGCCATGTTGTACTGGCTCTCGGCAGCCTTCGCCTGAGCCTGGGCAGCCGTGTACTGGGCGTAGGCCTCGTCGCGTTTTTGCTCGCTCAGCACGCCCTCGTCGAAGAGGCGCTGCACGCGCTGGTACGACTTCTCGTGAATCTCCAGTGCAGCCTTGGCCTGCTGCCATAACTGGTAGGCGCCCTGGATTTGTTCCTGGCGGGCACCCTTCTCTGCCATTTCGCTCATGGCCGACGCAGCCTCTTCGACGGCACTGGCCTGTGCGCTCTTGGCACGGACCTCGGGAGCGTCCAGTATGGCCAGTGTGTCGCCCACCCGGACATAGTCGCCCTCGTGCTTGCATATCTTCAGTATGCGGCCCGGCACCTTACTGGATACACGGTACTCCGTCACATCCATTTGTCCCTGGATGAACTCGGTTTCGTTGCCCAACGTGAAGAAGCCGATAACGGCCACCACAATCACTGCCGCTGCAAAGCCGAACAAGGCCAGCAGCACATTCGTATGTTGCGTTTTCTCACTCATTGTATTTTGTATTTTGATTTCTTCAATTTTGAATTCCCAGTATGCCCAGGGACTTGCGCAAGGTGACGTCGGCCATCTTCACATCAATCTCGGCATCTATCTTCTGCGACTGCGCCTGCTGCCAGGCCGTCTGTGCCTGCATCACGGTAGTGGCGTCGATAACGCCCTCGTGGAAACCGGCATTGGCACAGCGCAGGTTCTCCTCGGCGCTCTCGATGTCCTTGCGGGCACGCACTAGTTTCTTGCGGGCCTCAGTCACCTTAAACCGGCTCTGGGCCACCTGCAGGTCAATCTTCTCGCGAGCCTCGTCCAGGGTCATGCGAGCCATGGCCGTCGCCGTCTTGGCGGCACGCACCTTGAACTTGCCTTCCATCCAGTTCCAGACGGGAACATGAACCATCACACCTACGTTCCACACGCCACCGACCTTCTGCTCGAAGCCGTTGAAGACGTTGGGATTGGAGAACGTGTAACCGCCCACCACCCCGACGTGGGGCAGATAGGGAGCCATCGCCAGTTTCTCGGTCTGTCGGCTCAGGTCTACCGCATTCTCCAGCAGTTGCAGTTCTGGACGAATAGCCCCATCGGATGCTACAAGACCATCACTTACCTCTTCATACTTCATCTCCCGCTCGTCTTCCAGCGTAAACTCCGTATCCAACGGCATACCGCACAACTGGCACAGAAGCATACGCGAGAGGGCCAGGCCGTTCTCCACCTCCGTTATCTTCATGTCGGCCTCGTTCACACGCACGTCCACTTTCAGTCCGTCGGCACGTGTGGCCACGCCCTCCCCTATCATCTTATGCACGTCCTCATCGAGGTGGCCCACAAGGTCGCGATAACTCTCGGCAAGGCGTTGCTTCTGGCGAAGCGATACGACCAGCCAGTAGGCTTTGTCGATGTCGTACAGCGTCTCCTGGGTCTGCTGGTCGATGCGCGTGTCGGCCATCGACTGGCTGATGTCGGCCATGCGGTTGGCGGCACGTATGGCACCGCCCATGTAAATCGGCTGGCGCACCTGCACGGTGCCGGCCCACATGCTGCGCGTATCGGTGCGGAAGGCATCCACGAGGCCCGTGCCCGTCTGGTTCAGCGCCACGGCGGCTGCAGGCATCACCTGAGTCGGATTCATGCCAAGACTCGTCAGTATTTGAGCCAGTTGCGTGCCGATGGGCGACGCGGACAGGCCGTTAACGGCATTGGTGCCCAGATTGCTCAGCGAAGCCTTCTGGTCGTTGTTCAGTATGGACACTTCCCGGCTCATATAGGAATACCCACCCAGGGCGTCCACCTTGGGCAGGTACTTTGTCCGCGCGGCCTTCTTCACATCACGAGCCATGTCCTGGCCGAGCCGCGTCGTAGCCAACTGTTTGTTGCCCTGCAAGGCCATTTGCCGACAACTGTCGAGCGAGAGCACGCGCTGTGCTTTCGCCTGAGGCATCACGCCCAGCAACAAACAAAGGCCAAAGAGTATCTTTTTCATTGTCTTTATCAGTTAAACGAGTGCAAAGTTACGGAAAAAATACGACATGGCCGAAAAAGTTGCGGAATATTTGCAAATCTGCTGGCTTTGCACTAACTTTGCCTGCGATGAACATCATTCGCCGGATATGGGACCTCTACTACGACGGTTTCCGCTCGATGACACTTGGGCGGACGTTGTGGCTTATCATCGCCGTGAAGTTGTTCATCATGTTCTTTGTGCTGAAACTATTCTTCTTCCCGAACTACATAAAGGAACACGCGCAAGGCAACGAGGCAGACTTTGTGGCCAATGAAATCATTCCTTAATCCAAATAACCGGAAACCGCAAGAACCCAAAAACTTAAAACCTCAAAAACTAATACTATGATGAACTTAGCAAACATCGACTTGACGATGGTGGATTGGGCAAGGGCCCAGTTCGCCCTGACGGCCATCTACCACTGGCTGTTCGTCCCCCTGACCCTGGGCCTGGCTGTGGTCATGGGCATCATGGAGACCATCTACTACCGCACGGGCTCGGAGTTCTGGAAGCAGACCACCAAGTTCTGGCAGCGCCTCTTCGGCATCAACTTTGCCATGGGCGTGGCCACGGGCATCATCCTCGAGTTCGAATTCGGCACCAACTGGAGCAACTACTCCTACCTCGTGGGCGACGTCTTCGGCGCTCCCCTGGCCATCGAGGGCATCGTGGCCTTCTTCATGGAGTCCACCTTCGTGGCCGTGATGTTCTTCGGCTGGAAGAAGGTGTCCCGAGGCTTCCATCTGGCATCGACGTGGCTCACGGGCCTCGGCGCCACCATATCGGCCTGGTGGATTCTGGTGGCCAACGCCTGGATGCAGCATCCCGTGGGCCAGCAGTTCAACCCCGACACCATGCGCAACGAAATGACCAGTTTCCTCGACGTGGCCCTGTCGCCCGTCGCCGTAGACAAGTTCGTCCACACGGTACTCTCGGCCTGGGTGCTGGGCGCCGTCTTCGTGGTGGGCGTGTCGTGCTGGTATCTGCTGAAGGGCCGCCAACTGGAGTTCGCCACGAAGAGCCTCCGCGTGGGTGCCATCTTCGGCCTCATCGCCACGGCCATGCTCATGCTCTCGGGCGACCATTCGGCCTACACCATCGGGCAGACGCAACCCATGAAACTGGCCGCCATGGAGGGCCTCTACAAGGGCGGTCCCGACCAGGGGCTGACCATCATCTCGGCCATCAATCCCTTCCAGCAGCCCGACTATGAGACGCAGGACGAGCCAGCCCTGAAGATTGCCGTCCCCTACGCCCTGTCGTTCCTGGCCACGCGCGACTTCCACGGCTATGTGCCCGGTGTTCGCGACATTCTCGACGGATACACGAAGGACGACGGCACCGTAGAGCCCTCGCTGGAGGAGAAAATAAGCCGCGGCCAGTGCGCCATCGCCGACCTGCAGACCTATCGCAAGGCCAAGCGCGAGGGAGCCGACGCCGCAACGCTGTCCGCACTGGCCGCAGAGATTCAGGAAAACATGCCGTACTTCGGCTATGGCTACATCAAGGACCGCTCCGAGGTGGTTCCCTACATTCCCGTCTGCTTCTATGCCTTCCGCATCATGGTGGGCGGCGGGTGCCTGTTCGTACTGCTGTTCGTGCTCGCGATTTTCTTCTTATATAAAAAGGACATCGCCCAGGTGCGCTGGTTCCACTGGGCGGCCCTGCTGTGCATCCCCGTGGCCTACATCGTCAGCGAGAGCGGATGGCTCGTGGCCGAGTTTGGCCGCCAGCCCTGGACCATCCAGGACATGCTGCCCACCTGGGTGGGTGTGAGCCAACTTAGCAGTTCGGCCGTGATGACGACGTTCTTCCTCTTCCTCGTCCTCTTCACCACCATGCTGGCCGTAGAGATTAGTATCATGTGTAAGCAAATCAAAAAAGGACCCGAACTATGACCTACCTATTTCTTCAACACTACTGGTGCTTCGTCGTAGCACTGCTGGCCGCGCTGCTCGTGTTCCTCATGTTCGTGCAGGGCGCCAATTCGCTCATCTTCTCCCTCGGCCGCACGGAGGACGAGCGCCGACTCATCGTCAACTCCACGGGACGCAAGTGGGAATTCACCTTCACCACGCTCGTCACCTTCGGCGGCGCCTTCTTCGCCTCCTATCCCCTCTTCTACTCCACCAGTTTCGGCGGAGCCTACTGGCTGTGGATGATCATTCTCTTCTCCTTCGTCCTGCAGGCCGTCAGTTACGAGTTCCAGTCGAAGTTGGGTAATCTGCTCGGCACCACCACCTTCCGCCGCCTGCTCGTGCTGAACGGCGTTCTGGGTCCCCTGCTCCTGGGCGGAGCCGTAGCCACGTTCTTCACGGGGTCGAACTTCATCGTCGAGCGCGACAACATCGTCGACGGCGTGGCCACCCCCATCATCAGCCGCTGGGCCAACAATTTGCACGGACTGGACGCCCTGCTCAACCCCTGGAACGTCGTCTTCGGCCTCGCCGTAGTGGAACTGGCCCGCACGCTGGGCATCCTCTACCTGATGAACAACGTGGCCGACGAGAACCTACGCTCTCGCGCTTCCGTCCGCCTCGTGGGCACCAGCCTCGCCTTCGTCGTCCTCTTCCTGGCTTTCTTGGGCAAGGTGCTGCTCGGTGAGGGCTATGCCTACGACCCCGAGACGGGCGTCATCTTCATGGAACCCTACAAGTATCTGCACAATCTGCTGGCGATGTGGCCCCTGGCTGTCATGCTCCTCATCGGCGTGGTGTTCGTGCTCTACGGCATCGTCCGCACCATCCTTTCGAAGACCTACACCCACGGCATCTGGCCCACGGGCTTCGGCACCATAGTCACCGTGCTCGTCCTGCTCCTCCTGACGGCGTGGAACAACACGGTCTACTACCCCTCGACGGCCGACCTGCAGTCGTCGCTCACCCTGCAGAACTCCTCCAGCAGCGAGTTCACCCTGCGCACCATGTTCTGGGTTTCGTTGCTCGTGCCGTTCGTCCTGGCCTACATCGTCTACGCCTGGCGCGCCATCGACAAGAAGCCGCTGACCATCGACGAACTGAACAGCGACCACGCGTATTGATTCCCGTAATCACGGGATGTCGCAGTATTGGATGAGTTGGCGATAATCGGGGGACTGGCTGAGCAGTCGGAGATTGCCGACAAGGATGAACTGCTCACGGGCTCGCGTGATGGCAACGTTCAGTTTGCGGTCGATGAGTTGACCGTCGGACTCCACGGGCGCAGACAGAATCTGCAGCAATCCCTGTGAGCGCACGACAGTGGAAAAGAGGATGACATCACGCTGGCTACCCTGATAGCGCTCGACGGTGTCGATAGTAATGTCTTCTGTACCAGGAATATTCAGTCCCTGCAACTGCTGACGTATGGCGGCTATCTGTCCCCGGAAGGGGACTATGATGCCCAGCGACAAAGTCGGATTCCAGACCATGCGATTCGCCGTATACAAGTGGTAGAGGCGCCTAACCAGCAGGGCTACGACGCGGGCTTCCGCCTGATTGACTTTCGGGTTTGTCCCGCCATCGCCCTGCACATCAATAGCCGCCATGCGATGGCACAGGGCCTTGTCGACAACGGGGTCTTTGGAAGACGGAGGGGTACAAGTCCACTTCAGCCGACCCGTCTGATGCGGCAGGGGCACGATGCCGAGCCGACCTGCGTAATACCGCTCACTGACGAAGCGGCAGATGTCCTCGTGCATGCGCCCCTGACGAGAGAGCAGACCATGCAGGTCGTCGTAGCCATGCGACACGGCGTGACGATAGAGGCGTTCGAAGAGCGAATGCCGACAGTCCGTCAGGCCCATCTCGCGCAACAGTGGACTCTGAACCCGACTTTCCTCAGCCTCCTGTTGTACGACGGCAGGCAACTGTTTGTGGTCACCAATCATCACCAGCCGGCAATCCGTAGCACAGAGCAGCGGCAACAACTGCGGCTCAAGCACCTGCGAGGCTTCATCCAGGATGGCCGTGTGCGGGGGCTTGAGTTGGAGCAGTTCGGGTTGCGACGACAGGCTGGCCACCGTACCGCAGATGATGCGTATGGGCGAGAGTTCGTCTAGGATGGTCTGCCGGTTGCGGCAATGAGCAATGGCGTTGTGCATCAACCGGTAGCGATAAGGTGGAGCACACGATGACTCTTGCCCCAGTCGCACATAGGTGCAACCCGACGCAGAGAGCGTGGCACAGATTTCGTCGACAGCCCTGTTGGTGTAGGCCATGAGCAGGATGTTCTCATCGGGATGGGTCTGTAGGAAGTCCTCCACCATGCGGCGGAGCGTGAGGCTGGTCTTGCCGCTTCCGGGCGGACCGACCAGCAGGTAGTAATCCGACTCGGGGTTGGGACGCCGTTGCGACAGCAGAAGGTCGCGACGCTGCGGATTGCACGTCAGTAGAGAGAAGAGACCGCGATACTGCACGGCGAAGAGACTGTCGCTGTGCGAGGGTTCGATGGCGTAGAGCGGCGCATGGAAGATGTTGTGCTGGGGGAAGGCCAGTCGCAGCGTGAGCCGGTGAGGCAGGATGCGCTCGATGACGCAACGCACGCTCTGGTGGTTGGTGAGGCGGTCGGCATCGGTGCTGCGTTCGTAGAGCACCACGCTGTCGCCCTCGCGGAAGTTGGTACCATCGGCCTCACCTTCTGCCTCCAGATGGGTGACCAAGCCGTCCTCAGCAGTGACAGGCGTCAGGCGCAGGTCGGTGATGATGTTGCCCTGCAGGCGCTTCGTCTCAGTGTCGAACAACCAGGCCTGGGCAAAGCCGCGGTCGGTATCGGGATTGCCCGTCCCCACCTTGGCCAGTCGCTGCTCGCGAGCCACGAAAGCCGTCATCGTGCAGAAGTAGTCGAGGGTCAGTGGCGAGGCCTGCTGCAACGTGTCGAGGAACTGCAGGATGCGCGGCCGCTGGAAGTTTTCATAGAGTTTGTTGTGGAGACGAAGGGGATTGAAGTCGTCCTCGGTGAGCGAGAGCAGAAACTCGCGGGGCCGGGTGCGCAACATGCGGTCGATGTGTACGATGCCGTTGCGGATGCTCACCGCCTCGCGGATGACCGACGCATTATACGGAAGGTTGTAGATGCGCGGATAATGGCTGTAGAGCAGCAGCGTGCTCACCTCGCCCCTGCCCTTTCCCAGGCAGTAGTGCATGATTTCGCGGTAGAGGTCCATCTGCCACGCGTGTTCCGACTTATAGGTGTTGTGGTACTCGTCGCACTTTCCGCTCTTCAGTTCCACGATGTGGGACGAGGCCAAGAGGTCGAAGCGACCCTGTATGCCCAGCAGGTTGCACACGAAGGAGGGTTCCAATTGCCCGCCGCTGATGCCGTATTGGGGAAACAGGTGTTGCACGGTGTGCTGGATGTGGGCATGCTGACTTTGGCACTGCGTGAAGAAACGGTGGTCGACTCCGGCCAGGGTGCAGTAACGCAAGGCATAGTCGCGGAAACTGTGCTGCATGCTGGTGCGGTAGTCCGTCTGGCGATTGACGGCATCGTCGAGAAACTGGTTAGCGACGTTACCCAACTGTATGGCCAGCGATTCGGTGCGGGGCAGGAACTTGGCCAGCAGATAGTGCATCGGCGTGTTGCCGCTGGGGCGCACACATTGGCAGATGGTGGTAACGTCGACGAGATAGTCTGGGTCGAGTACGATGAGCATCGGATGCAGCACGCCCTGCTCGTCAGCCTCCACATCCAGCAACTGGAGGACAACCCCCTCGTAAAGTTGTTCGTGAAGGGTCGGGAACGAGGAATAGTCGACACAGACCTCCTCTGCGGAATCGTCGGGCCGGCCATATATCAACGGTTCGTCCCAGCGTTGCGCGACTATTCTCAAACGGTCAGTCATAGGCGATGTCGGGACGTCGGATTTCGGTCTTCTCCCTGGGCGTCTTGGCGGGGGACGGCGTGCTGGCCTTGCTGAAGTTGCGGGCCTGTCCGCGATATTGCGCCCAGCGGTCCATGATGTTCTCCACGTAGCCGTGCGTCTCACTACCACGCAGATAGCCCGAAGTGACCACAGGGTCGCGATAGTACTGCGGTTCGGCCAGTTTCAGTATAAAGGGGGCCACATCGCGCCAGATTCGGTCGTTCCCGCCGTGCTTTCGGGTCAGCGCCATCGCATCGCGAACGTGGTTGACGCCACCGTTGTAGGCCGCCAGGATGAAGGGGATGCGCGAAGCCTGGTCGGGAATGTCGGAGAAAGTCTGGTTCAGTTCACGCAGATAGCGCACACTGGCCTCGATGTTGACGGCAGGGTCGAAGATGTCGCCGCTGACGTCCAGGTGATCGGCCGTGCCCGGCATTATCTGCATCAGCCCCTGGGCACCGGCCCACGAAACGGCTTGTGGGTCGAAGGCCGACTCCTGATAGCACTGGGCGGCCAGCAGGCGCCAGTCCCACCCAATAGCGGAGGCGTGTTGCTGCAGGAGGGCATCGTACTGGCAGATCTGTCCCGTGCCTGCATTCAGCATCACAGGACGCGGCTTGCGGCGAACCTCGTGCCGGACAGCCGGACGACGGTTGAGTTGTTCCAGCAGGTCAGGCGTGTACCAATCATCGATCGATTGGGACAGTTCCGACTGTTCGGCAGCCACCAGCCAGTGGTTGCTGCAGCGCAGTGTGCCAGCCGTCTTGGGCATGTCCAGGGCGAGGATGTCTACTTCGCCGCCCCTCAGCCGCCGCAGGGCTTCCAACGTGTCGTGGGCAACCTCCATGCGAAGGCGTACGCCGATGTCCTGTGCATACAGTTCAGCGAGGTCGTTTTGCAGGCCAAATCCCTTACCGCGGAACTCAAAATAAGTATCTGGTCCCGAAAGTGTTATACAGATAAGTTCGCCCGACTCCTGAATTTCCCTCAAGCCATAGGCATCCGACAACGTATCGGTATCCTCCTCGTCGGAGAACACCGATGAAAGCCTCCGTTCCTGCCGCTCTTGGCAAGCCGACAGAAGCAGACCGAGCAGGATTATAAGGACTGGCTTGGGCGTAGGCGATGGATGATGTAGGTGCGCATGATGTCGATGGCCCGCGTGTTGTTGCCGCCCTGCGGAATGATGAGGTCGGCATAGCGTTTGGTGGGTTCGATGAACTCCTCGTGCATGGGCTTCAGTACGTCCAGGTAGCGGTCGATGACCATCTGCGTGGTGCGTCCGCGTTCTACGGTGTCGCGCTGAATGACGCGAATGAGGCGCTCGTCGGGGTCGGCATCGACAAATATCTTCAAGTCCATCATGTCGCGGATTTCCTTCTTCCACAGGGCCATGATGCCCTCCAGGATGATGACTTCGCAGGGCTCCACATGCACGGTTTCGGCCTGGCGGTTGCTTTCTATATAAGAATAGGTAGGCTGTTCGATGGCCCTGCCATTGCGAAGGTCTTCGATTTGGCGGGTCAGCAGTTCCCAGTCGAAGGCATCAGGATGGTCAAAGTTGATGCGACGCCGTTCCTCCATAGTCAGGTGGGTGGTGTCGTTGTAGTACGAGTCTTGCGGGATGAGGGAAATCTTGTCGCCGGGCAAGGCTTCCATGATTTTCCTTACTACGGTGGTCTTGCCGCTTCCTGTACCGCCTGCGATTCCGATGATATACATGGTGGATTGTAATTTAAGGGTTAAGGGTGAAGGATTATATCTTCAGTCTATTCAGCAGTTCTGTGTTTATTTTCTTTATGCGCTCGCCCTGTTGCAGGAAGTCCTCGCGCAGGGTCACCATCTCCTGCACCATCTTGTCGTGGATGTCGGTGAAGGCAGAGAAGATGGGGCTGGTGTAGCGCTGCTCCTGTGTGTTCACCACGACGCGTATGCCCTGCGGTATGAGCCGTACGTCGATGTCCTCGCCGCACTGCATGGGGTCGCCGTCGAAGTGTACCACGCCGGGCTCCCTGCGGTGGATGCTCACCTGCCGGGCCTGGAAGGTACGGGTGTGGGGGTTCTTGTCGATGTTCTTGTTCAGCAGTTGCATCACCACCTGCGGTGCTTCCAGCAGGGGGAAGGGCTCGAGTATGGTGACGTCCATCAGTCCGTCGTTCATCGAGGCGGCCGGAGCGATGTAGACGTTGTTACCATATTGCGAAGCATTGGCACAGGCGATGAGGAAGGCCTCGTACTCCTGCTCCTCGCCGTCGATGTTCACGCGATAAGTCTCCGGCTTGTAGGTGAGTCCGCCCTTCAGCGTATTGTCCACGTAGGTCATCAGGCCACGCTTGCCGGCATGGGCGAAGCGTTCGCTGATGAAGGCATCGAATCCGATGCCGCACGTGCAGAAGAAGGGCTGGTCGTTGATTTTGCCGTAGTCGAGCGTCTCTATCTGGCATTCGGCCAGAATCTTCAGCGCCCCGATGGGGTTGATGGGGATGAAGAGATGGCGGGCCAGTCCGTTGCCACTGCCACAAGGGATGATGGCCAGCGCCGAACGGGTGTGAACCAACGAGCGGGCCACCTCATTCACTGTGCCGTCGCCCCCCACAGCCACCACGACGTCCACACCCTCTTCGGTTGCGTCCTTAGCCAACTGTGCGGCGTGGCCCGAACGCTCCGTGTAGACGATATCGTAGTGGAAACGCTCATCGCTCAGATACTGCGGAATGAGTCTGATGATGGCCTCCTTGCCACGAGTCCCCGAAATGGGGTTGACGATGAATCGGACACGTTGTTTCATAACAAAGGACAAAGATAGGTATAATTTGCGATTCGGCGATTTACTATTTACGAATTTCTTTCCCGATGATGCTTTTTTTAGCCAATCACTTTCCCATTCCGATTATTTTTCGTACCTTTGCACCCTGAAATATTAAGAAAACTCAGCCGATTATGGGCTTATTACAAGAAAAACTATCGCAATATACTCTGCCACAAGAGTTTATGGCAAAGGGCATTTACCCTTATTTTCGTGAAATCGAAGGCAAGCAGGGCACCGAGGTTATGATGGGCGGCAAGCGCGTCCTGATGTTTGGCTCGAATGCCTACACCGGACTGACGGGCGACCAGCGCATTATCGATGCCGGTTGCGCCGCCATGCAGAAATACGGGTCGGGATGTGCCGGAAGCCGTTTTCTGAACGGTACGCTCGACATCCATGTGGAACTGGAAAAGGAACTGGCCGAGTTCGTCGGTAAGGACGAGGCCCTGTGTTTTGCCACAGGCTTCACGGTCAATTCGGGCGTCATCAGCCAGTTGGTGGGCAAGAACGACTACGTCATCTGTGACGACCGCGACCACGCCTCCATCGTCGACGGGCGCCGCCTGTCGTTCGCCACTCAGTTGAAATACAAGCACAACGACATGGCCGACCTGGAGAAGCACCTCCAGCGCTGCGAGCCGGATGCCATCAAGTTGATCGTCGTTGACGGCGTCTTCTCGATGGAAGGCGACCTGTGCAAGTTGCCCGAAATCGTGGAACTGAAGAAGAAGTATCCCGGCACGGCCATCATGGTCGACGAGGCACATGGCATAGGTGTCTTCGGACGTCAAGGACGTGGTGTTTGCGACCACTTCGGACTGACCAGCGAGGTAGACCTCATCATGGGCACGTTCTCCAAGTCGCTCGCCAGCATCGGCGGTTTCATTGCCTCCGACTCCAGCATCATCAACTGGCTTCGTCATTCCGTGCGCACGTACATCTTCTCTGCTTCGTGCACGCCCGCAGCCACTGCTGCCGCACGCGAGGCGCTGCACATCCTGCAGCAGGAGCCCGAGCGCATCGAGGCCCTGTGGAGGGTGACCAACTACGCCCTGAAGCGCTTCCGCGAGGAGGGTTTCGAGATTGGCGACACCGAGAGCCCCATCATCCCGCTGTATGTGCGCGACACGCAGAAGACCTTCGAGGCCGTTGCTATGGCCTTCAACGAGGGCGTCTTCATCAATCCCGTCATTCCGCCCGCCTGTGCACCGCAGGATACGCTCGTACGCTACGCCCTTATGGCCAACCATACGGAGGCTCAGGTCGACGAGTCGGTTGAGAAACTGAAGAAGGTATTCAAGCAACTCGAGATTTTGTGAACATCACCCTCACGGCCATGCAGCAAGACGTTGCACAGGCCTATAGGAAATTCGATAATGTGGTCTTGCTAAGTCCTACGGGAAGTGGCAAGACCCTTGCTTATATGCTGCCCCTGGCCGAACAACTCAGGCGCTCTCCGCAGCAGCGGGCCGTAGTCATCGTGCCCAGCCGTGAACTGGCCGTACAAACCACCCGGGTGGCGCACGAGGTGGCCGGTGAACTGCCTACGATTGCCCTCTACGGCGGACGCCCCACGATGACGGAGCATCGCACGCTGCGAGAAGTTGCCCCACGCATCATCGTGGCCACGCCGGGCCGCCTGCTCGACCACCTCGGCAAGGGCAACATCGAGCCGACGGGGCTGAACGTACTCATCATCGACGAGTTCGACAAGTGCCTCGAAATGGGCTTCCGCCGCGAGATGGCCGACATATTCTCCCGCCTGCCCAATGTGTCGAAGCGCATGCTGCTCTCGGCCACCGACAAGGAGGAAATCACCCAACTGATGCCCGAATATCACCGGCTCGACTACCTCGACCACACAAGCGAGACGGAGCGCCTGGAGGAACTTCGCGTCGATTCCCCCGAGAAGGACAAACTGCAGACCCTCAGTTCGCTGCTCGTGGCGCTCGGTCAGCAGTCGAGCATCGTCTTCGTGGGCTTCCGCGAGAGTGTGGAACGCGTGACGGATCATCTTCTGCGCCAAGGTTTCCATGTGGCCCAGTTGCACGGAGGTCTGGAACAGCGCGAGCGCGAGCGACAACTCTTCCTGTTCCAAAGCGGCACGTGCAACATCCTCGTGGCCACCGACCTGGCCAGTCGCGGACTCGACATTGCACAACTCGACAACGTCATACACTACCACCTGCCCCCCACCCCGGACATCCGCACCCACCGCAATGGGCGCACGGCACGCTGGGACCAGCATGGCAGGGCATTCTACATCGTCGGGCCGGAGGAGGACTTCCCTTCGCTGCCCGTCTTCCCCCACCAGCAGCCCTTCGCCGACAGCCCCATTCCCGAACCCCGCTGGCAGGTCATCTACATCGGCAAGGGCCGTGCCGACAAGATTTCGCGTGGCGACATTGCCGGTTTCCTGATGAAAGTCGGCGGCCTCGCTCGCGACGAAGTGGGCCGCATCGAGGTCCTCCAGCACCAGAGTTACGCTGCCGTCCTCCGCACTCGCGTCGCCCAACTCCTGCCCCGCCTTCGCGGACAGAAGATAAAGGGCATCCGCACGCTGTTCGAGGTCGTCCGGTTGCATCCGTAATCACACTATTTATTTATGGTACAGCGTACACGCGCCCGTACATACACACGTATGTGCACGTGTTGGAAGAAGATTAGTAATCTTACAGGCGAAAGATTAGTAATCTTACGGCCATAAGATTAGTAATCTTATCTGCGAAACATTACTATGCCGTTTTCGGGTAATGCGTATGATGTTGCTGCGCGAAGCACTAAATTTTGTGAAAAAATCAAATCTAATTCGGATTATTATATTTGCCTTCTTGTGATTCTGCTTTTTTTTTCTTATCTTCGCAGACTGAATATTCATATAATAATAAGATAAGAGATGAAAAGACTGATTGTGTTGGCATTGGCAGCCTGGTGTGGTATGGCCGGTGCCGAGGAAACGAGAGTGATGCGGTTGCGCATGACGCAGCCCTACATGTCGGAGCGCCCCTTCATGACCGACACGGCGGACGTGAACGGCAAGGCCTGGGACCTGGGCCGTACACTGATGGACAACAGCGTCAGCCCCCTGGCTTGGCGTTCAGGCCAGGAGACGGAGGACAGCGTGCTGGCCGCCCCGTCGACCGACGTCGTCCGGCTGGCCGGATTCACGGTGCAGAACGAGAGTTTTGCCAAACTGAAAGTGAAGGTGGAAGGGCTGAAGGACTTCCAGGTGTACGTCGACGGCCAACAGGATGCCGAACCCAACCTGGTGCCCGGTCGCCACGATGTGGTGCTGAAGATTCATCAGGCCAAGGACGAGGCCGATACGTTGCGCGTGACGATTGACAGCGAGCAGCGCCTCGCGGTGAATCCTGCGGGCAAAGAGCCCTACACGCTGAAGACGCTGATGTACGGCGAGCGCCTGGCGGGCGTCTCGGTCAGCCCCGACGGACGTTTCCTGACGATGGACAAGAGCCTGACGCACACCGACGCCAAGACCGA
>JAFSXQ010000210.1 GCA_017444005.1 Bacteroidaceae bacterium
AACGAGTGTCCCTTTCTTGCAGCGTCCGTCCTTGTTGGAGAGAAACGTGAATGGGTTGGTGTCCAACCATTTATTATATATACAAAGACGCCTATCTCGTCGACAGAAACTATTCCTATCGCGGATAGGTGCTACATAATTCGGGGCAAAATTAAGACTTTTTTAGAAGATAACAATAACTTTTACGTAATAATGGTTATTTATTAACTCTTTTTAACTTTTAAGAAATGCTCATCTCACTGAACAGTCGGGACAGCACGAGTTGGTTGGCCTCGTCGAGGTGGGTGTTGCTCAGGTCGCGGATGTAAGCACGTGTGGTGTGTGGGTTGGCATGACACAGTGCCTGTGAGATGGTGTTCGTGCTGACACCATAGGCAAAAGCAAGGCTGGCCCACGTGTGCCTTGGAGTGTAGGAAGTGAGGTGGCGGTCGAGCCCGAGGTATTCCGACAGACGGGCTAATTGGCGATTATAGGTGTGCAGATAACGGCGATATTGCCGGTTGGCGCTGGCAAAGTCCCGTGCCGTGAGTATGGGCAGCAGGTATGGTGATCCGGCTGGTGCTTGAAGGCGGTTGATGAGCGCCTGCAGTGCGGGATGGATGCACACCCTTACCTGCCGGTGTGTCTTGTGTCGCTCATAGGTGATGTAGCCGTCGGCCAGTTGTGATTTCTTCAGGAATGCGGCATCGATGAGCGGCATGCCCATCATGAACAGGCAGAAGAGGAAGATGTTGCGAGCCTGCTCCCGCTTCGGGTTTCCGTCTGATTTCAGTTGTGCCAGACTGCGGATTACCTGTTCGCTGACGGAACGCCTGTCGGTCTGTGTGTTACTGGTGCGGATGCCTTGAAATAGCCTAGTGCCCAGTCCGGGCTGGATGTGATTGATGAGCGCACGGAGGTTGCGCAGGTTACAGCGCACATAGTTTGAGCGATGCCCTTTGACGATAGCCCATCTTTCGTAGGCCCTGATGTGGTCGCTGGTAAGAGACGACAGCGTGACGGGGCGGGCAATGTTGCCTGCCTCCTGGAAGAAATGCTCGAAACTGTTGACAGCCGTGAGGCGATTAGTGGTCGTGCTCTCGCTACATTGGTTCTTCCGGTATAGGATTTCGTCACGCAGCCGGTCGAAGAGGGTGGAGGCCGCTTGTTTTTTACAGGCGCTACCCGACAATGCCCACCGGCCAAAAGGCAGTCTGATGTTTAATCTGAAGAGGGTCATGGTGTAATAATGGATAATGTTATATTTGTGCAAAGGTAAGGAAAAAACCATTGTAAGATTCGTCTTTCTCACAGAAAGTTCGTACCGTTAGCAACGGAAACCGAAATAAAGAGAAGTATGGAAACGAAACAAGAAGCCTTGATGTTCTTCCATGCCATCTCCTGCGGTGAGGGTGTGTCAAAATACTGAAATCATTTTTCAACAACGAATTAAACGAATTAAACGAATTTTTATATTGCTGATAATCAAATTGCTATAAATTCGTGAAATTCGTGAAATTCGTTTAATTCGTTGTTTAAACAAAAAAGGAGAGTATGTCGTGAATTATGACACACCCTCACTTCGCATCTGTCATTCTTAATTCTTACCTCTTAATTTGTGCACTCCTATCCGCGATAGGAATAGTTTCTGTCGACGAGATAGGCGTCTTTGTATATATAATAAATGGTTGGACACCAACCCATTCACGTTTCTCTCCAACAAGGACGGACGCTGCAAGAAAGGGACACTCGTTGCTGACGGAAAGGGGCAGCAGGCCCTGCAGTGTCTGGAGGGTGTGTCATTATTCACGACATGCCCTCTCTTTTAGATACGTTACACGCTGACGCAGGCGGCGATGTAGAACGAAAGTTCCGTGAGCAGGCAGAGGGCACCGCAGCAGTCGCCCGTGTAACCGCCCAGGCGGCGCCGCAGGAACAGGAACAGCAGGAGCGAGACGAGCAGCGGAACGAGGACGACGAGGGCGACACGGGACACGGAGGCACCCACCAGCCAGAGGCTGACGGAAAGGGGCAGCAGGCCCTGCAACGCAAGGCTGAAGACTGCAAGCAGGGCGGGTCGGCGATAGACGACACCGGACTTGGCCGTCGCCTCTGTGCGGGCATAGGGTAACCGGCTGATGGCCTGGGCCGAGAGCATCCGGGCATAGGGGTCGGCGGCCAGGACGGCGAGGGCGGCATGCTGTGGCCCGAGGGCGGACAGGCTGGCGCAGAGCAGTCCCATGTAGAGCACGAGGGCCAGGGTGCCGTAGGTGCCGATGTGGGAATCCTTCATGATGGAGAGGATGCGCTCGCGATTGTTGCCGCCACCGCCGAAACCGTCGAAGAAGTCGGCCAACCCGTCCTCGTGCAAGGCCCCTGTCAGCAGCAGACGGACCACGATGGCCAATAGAACGGCGACAGGGCCGGGAAGGAAGAGACTGCCCGCGTAGAGCACTCCGCCCATCGCGGCTGCTGTGAGCCAACCGGTCAGCGGCCACCACTCCACGACGCTGCGATAGGCATCGACATCGGGTTGGCGGATGCGCCACAGGGGCAGGCGCGTGAAGAAGATGAACGCCGCCCAGGGACGGTCGAACCACTTAGAAGTACTTGGTGATGTTGGCATCGCGGAAGTTGTTCATTTCGTTAATCATTCGCACGGCCGAATCGATGAGGGGGAAGGCGCACAGGGCCCCCGTTCCCTCGCCTAGGCGCAGGCCCATGCTGAGCAACGGTTCGGCACCGATGGCGTCGAGCATCAGGCGATGGCCGCTCTCGTCGCCGCAGTGGCAGAATATCATATAGGGCCGCACCTCGGGACAGAGGCGGATGGCGGCCAGGGCGCAGGCCGTCATGATAAACCCGTCGACCAGAACGAGCAGGCCCCGGCTGGCTGCCTGCAGCATGGCGCCGACGGCTGTCACCATCTCGTAGCCGCCGAAGTAGCGGACGACGTCCTCTACCGTGAACCGGGGGCCGTGGAGTTCGATGAAGCGATTGCGGGCACGGCGCAACACCTCGTACTTATGGCGGACGCCCTGGGCATCCACGCCCGAACCAGCACCGATGCAGCGGTAGAGCGGCAGGCGGCAGAGCAAGTGCATCCAGAGGCTGGAGGGCGACGTGTTGGCAACGCCCATCTCGCCGATGCTCAGCACCTGGCAACCCTCCCCAACACACGTGTCGACCAGACGGGCACCGATGTCGAAGGCCTGCTGCATCTCGGCCTGCGTCATGGCCGGTTCGTGGAGGAAATTGCGCGTGCCGCGGGCTATCTTGTGGTTGATGATGCCGGGGACAGCGGAGAGGTCGTAGTCGACGCCGACGTCCACGATGCGCAGATGGAAGCCGTGCTGGCGGCAGAACATGTTGACGCCACCGCCCCCCTGCGTGAAGTTCTTCATCTGCTGCCACGTGACCTCGCGCGGCGATGCACTTACGCCTTCGCGCTCGATGCCGTGGTCGCCGCCCAGCAGCAGGTGACAGGGATGACGGAGCGAGGGCGAGAGCGTCTGCTGAACCAGGCAAATCTGCATGGCCAACGTCTCCAGCCGGCCCAGTGCCCCCTTGGGTTTGTTCAGGTTGTCTATTTTGTCCTGTATGGCGGGGCGAAGCCTCTCATCAGGTCTTTTTATCTCAAACGTTCTCATATACTAATATACTATCGTCCCTTTAACTTCCCTTCAACTTCCCTTCAACTTCCCTTTATTTTCACCGCTATTCCGCTCACCATGAGCACGACCTCGTCGGCCCGCGCGGCCACGTACTGGTTCAGCCAGCCGAGCAGGTCGGTGAACTGCCGTTGCACGCGGTTCTCGCTGGTTCCGCCCGACCCGATTTCGTTGGTCACGAATATCAGGGTGGCATCCTGACTTACCAACTCGTCGAACTCCTGCTTCAGAGCCTGGAGGGCCTTGTCGACATCCTGCAGGTCGAAAAAGAAGTTGGTGGCCCACAGCGTCAGGCAGTCGACCAGGGCCACACGGCCCGTCAGCGACAACCGGCTCAGACGACGCTCCTCCTCGATGTTCTCCCACTCCGGCCCCCGTCGCTGCTGGTGCACCGCGACGCGCTGGCGGAACTCCTCGTCCCACACGTGCGCCGTGGCCACATAGACGGGGTGTCCGCTGAGCGAAAGCGCCAGTTGTTCGGCATAGCGGCTCTTACCCGAACGCTGCCCACCCGTTATCAGTATTACCTTACTCATAGACGCTTGATTTCTTTACTCATTTCCGCACGACCAGGATGCTGAGTTCGTAGAGCAGATAGATGGGGACGGAAACGAGGAGCAGGGTGAAGGCGTCGCTGGTGGGGGTGATGACGGCGGCGGCGATGACGATGCCCACCAGGGCCGGTCGGCGATACTCACGCATGAGGCTGCCGCTGATGAATCCGAAGCGGCCCAGGAGCCAACTGACGACAGGCAGTTCGAAGACGACGCCGAGCATGAGCGAAAGCATGGTCAGCGTGTCGATGTAACTTTCCAGACTGATGAGGTTGCCGACCTCGCTGCTCACCTGATAGCCCCCCAGGAACTGGAGGGTGAAGGGGAAGATGACGAAGTAGGAGAAGAGCACGCCGAGGGCAAACATGAAGTAGGCACTGACGATGAGGGCCACGGCCAGCCGACGCTCCTGCTTGTAGAGGCCGGGGGCGATGAAGTGGAACAACTGGTAGAGGATGTACGGCATGGCCCCGATGAGACCTGCGTAGAACGAGACCATCATGTGCATGACGAACTGCCCCGTGACGGCTGTGTTGATGAGTTGCAGCGAGTCGGACTTGGGCCGGAGAATGATGCTGAACACCTCCTCCTTAAACACAAAGGCCACGCACATAAGCACCAGGGTGACTACCAGACAACGGATAATCACCCCTCTCAGTTCTTCCAGATGGTCGCCGAAGGTCAATGCTGCTTTAATTAAGAATTAAGAGTTAAGAATTAAGAATTAAATTAATTGCTTCCGCTTTCTTCCTTCTTGACTTCTGTGTCAGCGGTTTTCTCCTCCCCTTTGGGCGAAGTCGGCAGGGGACTGTCCATGCCATCCTTGAAGGCCTTGACGCCCTGGCCCAGGCCGCGCATCATTTCGGGAACTTTCTTGCCTCCGTAGAAGAGGAGGACAATGAGCAGTATGACAAGAATCTCCTGCATGCCGATACCGCCAAGAAACAATAGATTATTCATTTTTTCGTTATTTCGATATTTCTGGATTGCGATGTTTCGTTATCACGTTGTCACGGCATCGCGACATTACAATTTATTCTGCTTCAGGTTCTCGACGAACTGGTCGATGCGGTTCAGTTCGCGCGGGATGTCGATGCGCTGCGGACAGTGCTCCACGCAGCGGCCGCACTGTATGCAGTGGCTGGCCTGGCGCAAGCGGGGCACCGAGCGGTCGTAGCCGACGAGGAAGGCGCGGCGGGCACGGCGATAGTTCTCGGCCTGCTGCGACTCGGGCACGTTGCCCTCGTTCACACACTTGTTGTAGTGGAGCAGGATGGCCGGGATGTTCAGTCCGTAGGGGCAGGGCATGCAATACTTGCAGTCGTTGCAGGGGATGGTGGGGTACGAGACGTAGAGGTTGGCCACCTCGGTCTCCAGCCATTCCTGTTCCTCGTCGGTGAGGGGCTCCAGAGGGCTGAACGTGCGCAGGTTGTCCTGCAGGTGTTCCATGTAGGTCATGCCCGACAGCACCGTCATGATGCGCGGTTTGCTGCCCGCATAGCGGAAGGCCCACGAGGCCACGCTGTCCTCGGGACGTTTCTTCTTCAGGGTAGCCACGATGTGGTTGGGCATCTTCACCAGGCGACCGCCCAGCAGGGGCTCCATGATGACACCGGGAATGCCCCGTTTGTCGAGTTCCTGGTAGAGGTACTCGGCATCGGTGTTCCGCCGGTTGGTCTCGTCGGCCAGATGCCAGTCGACGTAGTTCATCTGTATCTGTGCGAAGTCCCACTTGTAGCGGTCCTGGTTCTCCAGCAGGTAGTTGAACACCTCGATGTCGCCGTGGTACGAGAAGCCGAGGTTGCGGATGACGCCTTCCTCGCGCTTACGGAGCAGGTAGTCGAGCAGGCCGTTGTCGATGTAGCGCCCGTTCAGGGCTTCCATGCCACCCATGCCGATGCCGTGCAGGAGCAGGTAGTCGATGTAGTCGGTCTGCAGGTAGCGTAGCGAGTTTTCGAACATCTTCACGCCCTCCTCGAACGACCACTGCTCGGGCGAGAAGTTCGAGAGTTTCGTGGCGATGAAGTATTTGTCGCGTGCGTAGCCGCTGGCCTTCAGGGCCGTACCCGTGGACTCCTCGCTGTGTCCGCGGCAGTAGGCAGGACTGGTGTCGAAGTAGTTGACACCGTGGTCGAGGGCGAACTTCACCAGTCGGTTCACCTCCTCCTGGTCTATCTCTTCTTCGCTTTCGGCGTGGTTACCGGCCGCACTGCCCACCTTGTTGGGCAGGCGCATCATGCCGTAGCCCAGCAGGCTAACGCGGTCGCCCGTCGTGGGGTTCTCGCGATAGGTCATTTTGTCGGTCGGGATTTCGCCGGTGTGATGTCCCAGCGGGTCCAGATCGTCCTTTTTCTTTATTCCGCAACCGGCCATTGCCACCGTGGCGGCTCCTGCGCCTACTATCTTGATAAAGTCTCTTCGTTCCACAATATTATGAATTATGCATTATGCATCATGAATTGAATCATATTTCGCGATGGGTTTCGTGTCCTTCGACGTAGATGGCGCTGAAGGGCCGTGCCGGACACAGATTCTCACAGGCACCGCAACCGATGCACTTCTCTTCGTTGACGGCCGGAACCCAGATTTCCTCGTTGTCGTCCAGGGGCACCATCTCGATGGCTCCCGTGGGGCAGTGGCGGGCACAGTTGCCACAGTCCACACCGTCGACGACGGGCAGGCAATTCTTCTTCACCCACACCGCGTGGCCCACCTGATGCGCCGTGCGTTCCTCGATGGTGATGGGACGGATGGCGCCGGCCGGGCACACCTGCGAGCAGCGGTTGCACTCGGGTCGGCAATAGCCGCGATCGAACTGCATGGTGGGTTGCATCAGGTGCTCCAGGTCGTCGCTGGGGCGCAGCACCTGGTTGGGGCACTCGGCGATGCAGAGTTGACAGGCTGTGCAATGCTGCGAGAAGTGCTTCACGGACAGCGAGCCCGGAGGCGTGAGCCGCGTCTGGCGTTCCGGATTCACCTTGTCTTCGATGGCGGCCAGCCCGCCGTCCACCGTCTTGGCCACGGTGTCGATGGTGGCGGCTGTGGTGGCGAGGGCCAAGCCCTTCACAAAGGCGCGGCGGTCAGGGGAGGGTGTACCGGGTTGCTCATTATTGGCCTCATGAGGCCCATTGGGCTTATTGGCCTTACGGGCTGTCCAGCGATTGCCAAAGTGCATGGAGCCCTGGGGGCAGAGAGCCATACAGTTGCCGCAACTGACGCAGCGCGTCATGTCGACATGATGGTTGGCCACATCGATGCAACTGGCCTTGCAGTTGCGCTCGCACAGGCGACAGCCGTTGCACTTGTCCTTGTCGAACACAGGACCGCAGAGCGAGAAGTGGCTGACGTAGCCCAGGACCGTGCCCACGGGGCAGATGGTGTTGCAGTAGGTGCGACCGCCCCGCCAGGCCAGAATGCCGACGATGAGCAGTGTGCCGACGGCGATGGCCAGGGAAATGGCCGACCGCATCCACACGTCCACGGAGTAGAATAGGTACGAGTCGTAGTGCTCGGCCAGCGCGGCCAGTCCGTTGTTGGCCCACAGGTAGAGGGGCTGCATCAGGTTGGTGGCGATGCGGCCATAGGCGCTGTAGGGGGCCAGGAAGATGGCCAGCGAATTGAGGCCGGCAATCATCAGCACCAGGAACAGCAACAGCACCAGGGCGCGCAGCACGCGCCGGGTGGGCGAATAACTATACTTATTGGCCAACTTGGCACGTTTGTTCTTGCGGAACAACTTCCGCTTGCTGACCCAGGCAATGATGTCCTGCATGACGCCCATCGGACAGATGACGCTGCAGTAGATGCGGCCCACGAGCAGGGTCAGCACGATGAGCCCGACGACGACGGCCACGTTCAGGGCCAGCACCGCAGGCAGGAACTGGAGTTTGGCCATCCATGCGAGGTAGGCCTGCGCCGTCCCCGTGAAGTCGAGGAAGAGCAGCGTGATGCCCACCCAGAAGATGACGGCCAGTGTGATTCGGATTTTTCTTAGCATGGTTTTATTCGGGATTTCGGGATTTCGATATTTCGGAATTTCGGTATTTCGGGATTACGGGACAAGCACCTTCTTGCCGTTGAGGATGTAAAGTCCGTGGCTCGGGTTCGCGATGCGGCGGCCCTGCAGGTCGAAGAGGCCGTGGATTGTTTGTTGCGCCTCAGTCGCAACAGAGGGGACGGACGGGTCAGACGGAACAGAGGGGATGCCCGTGCCGCCCTCGCCAATGGTGAAGTCGCTGACGCGGTTGAGCATGATGTTGAGGGCGCGTGCATCGACGGCCGACAGTTCGCGGTTGTAAATCATCACGTCGTCGATGTAGCAGTCGGCCGAACCGGCTGTACCGCCCATGCCCAGGTAGAAGTAGCGCATCTTCGTCAGTTGTTCAACGACTGCGGCCACGGGCAGGTTGCGTGCCGTCACGGTGCCTGTGTTGGTCGTAATCTTGTGGGTGGACTTGGCGCTTCCGTTGACGTACATGCGCACACCGTTGGTCGGGCCTACGGTGATGGTGACCACCGTCCACTGTCCGACGGGAATGTCATTGTAGGTGCCCGCCTCGGGGCTGTTGATGTCGAACCACGTTTCAGCGTTGTCGTCGAAGCGCAGGTAGGAGTTGCCCGTCAGGAACAGGCGCGCACCGGCAGCCGTCTGCGACGTGCTGTTGAAGAACCCCCACAGGGCATCGGTGGTGTTCTGGTCGGTGCGCTTCACCCACAGGCTGACGCTGAAACCCTCCAGGTCGGTCTTGTCCAGCAGGGGGTTGGGCATGCGGGTGAAGGAACACTTCCCCTTGTCGCCCTGCGACTGGTGGAGCACCTTGCCGAAGCGGTCGTAGTCGTCGGTGAGTTCGGGTTTCGTGCCCGTGGTGCCGAATGCGGTGCGTTCCGCCTCGTTGTAGGCATTGTAGCAGGGCGACTTGTCCATGTCGTAGTAGGCCACCAGTCCGCCCAGGTAGTCGCCGTCAGGCGTGGTGCGCTTCTGTGCCTTCACGTTGAAGACCTGCTCCCAGAAGTAGTCGCCACACTCCAACCGTCCGGTCAGCGTCACGGGAGTCACCTCGTCGCGCGGGTTGTACTTGCCCGTCGCGCTGATGACGTCGGGTTCCGACGAGGTCCACGTCAGCGTGGTGTTGTCCACGGTAGGGAACATCAGGCTCAGGTTCTGGCTATAGGTCGAACCGTCGCGCACGCCAATGGTGTTGTCGACGTAGTTCTTCGCCACGGCATACTGGGGCAGCAGTTTGTATCCCCACACGGGCACGCCGCTGGGCGCCACTGCCGAGAAGGCGAGGGCCTCCAGCGGTGTGGTCTTGTAGTTGCCCGTCGTGGCACCGTTCACATGCTGAGGCATGAACACGCCGTAGTACGTGGTCGAGCCCAGTTTCAGGGTCAGATAGCGCGTCCCCTCCTTCACCGTCCAGGTGCCTGTCTGCGCCCCCGTTACACGACCGTTGGCCGAGAGGGTGATTTCCGTGGGCGTCACCTCCTGGTAGTTGTTATGGTTCAGTTTATAGGGATGGAGCATGAAGTGATACGTGCCGACGATTTCCTCCGTTGAGATAGGTGTCGAGGCCACATCGGCGTCGGTCTGCGTCTCGCCGCGATAGCAGAACGGAGCGCATACGAGCCAGTCTCGTTCGTTGAGGAAGAGTTGGTGGGTGCGCACCTGATGCCCGACGGTGCCGTCGTTGAACTTCGTGTGGTAGACCACGAACGAACGTCCCTCGCCGTCCTGGCAGGCCGAATTGTGGCCTTGGGCACATTCGCCCACATTCTGGTTGCCCCACAGGTTGTAGGCGCCCAGGAGTTTCATGCCCCGGTTGGTGGCGGCGTTGGGGCCGTAGTTCAGTTCGTAGCGGGTATAGGTGGCCGCCGTGCCCGAGGCATCGACGTAGGGGCCGTCGGGGTTCTTCGAACGGAAGATGCGCATCTCATAGCCGTCGCTGGGGCCAAAGCCGCCATAACTCATGAACAGGTAGTAGTACTGCCCGATGTGCTGGATGTAGGGGCCCTCGCCCGAGACGTAGTAGCCACCGGCGATGCGCTTGCCGAAGTAGGGGTCGGAGGTGAAACTGGCTCCCTTGGAGGCGTAGTCCGACGTGTAGGTATAAGTATAGTCGCGCAGGCCCGTCTCCTTGTCCAGTTTCAAGATGAAGATGCCGCCGCTCCACGAGCCGTAGGCCAGCCACAGTTCGCCCTCCTCGTCGAAGAAGGCACAGGGGTCGATGCAGTTGGGCCAGTAGGTGCCCCACGAGCCTTTCTGGGCATAGCGGGCGGGCAGCGAACTGAGCGGCCCCAGGGCCAGTTCCATGTCCGTCTCCTTGTACGAGGGGGCGGCGATGCTCTTGTTGTTTCGGTCGTTGTGGCTGCCACCCGTGAAGCCGCTCATCACCACGGGGCCCTGATAGGTGAAGGGGCCTGTTGCCGACGGGGCCGTCAGCAGGATGATGACCGAGGCCCAGTTGTCGCCGTTCAGGCTCAGGTACATGCACCACCGCTGCATCGTCTCGTTCCAGACGATGTCCGGTGCCCACATGTCGCCCCTCACCCACGTCTGCTTGTCGGCAGCATACCACGAGCAGAAGGCTTCAGCGTCCAGGTTGGGCACGTCCACCATTTCGCCCTGGTAGTTCTTCACCTGGGTGACGGCCTGCTGGTTGAAGGCCGTGTTGTAGTCGCACCGCGTGCCGTTGGGCTTGGCAAAGGTCTGGTTCGAGGCCGACAGTCCCCGGTAGGTCACCAGATCCTGGCTCGAGGCCACGCCCAGGTGGGAGCCCCAGATGTAGAACATGCCGTCGCGATAGACCACCGACGGGTCGTGGATGCTCACCCACGAGCCACTGCTCTCCGTGGTCAGTTGTTTCATTTGGCCCACGGTCAGCGACGTCTGTGCCTGAAGGGACGAAAATGCGGCAAAAAGCAGAGTCAAGAGTATCGGATGTAGTTTCATTATGCTCATATTTAAGGTATAATCGGGACAAATATACGAACATTTCGCGACAAATGCAAGACAAGGTGGCGGTTTAGTCCCACTTTTTTCCTATCTTTGCAGCCGCAAATCGTTTTTTAACCGAATATGGTAGTTTGTATAGCAGAAAAACCGTCGGTGGGTCGCGACATCGCCCAGATACTGGGAGCCACGCAGCAGCACGACGGATATATGGAAGGTAACGGGTATCAGGTGACCTGGACGTTCGGCCACCTGTGCGAACTGAAGGAGCCCCACGAATATTCCGCGCTGTGGCGGACGTGGAGCCTGGCGCAACTGCCCATGATTCCGCAGCGCTTCGGCATCAAACTGAAGACCGACAAGGGCGTGGAGAAGCAGTTCAACACCATCAAGCGCCTGATGCTCGGGGCCGAGCGCATCATCAACTGCGGCGATGCCGGGCAGGAGGGTGAACTCATCCAGCGGTGGGTCATCCAGATGACCGGTGCCAAGTGTCCCGTACAGCGCCTGTGGATATCGTCGCTGACCGAGGAGGCCATACGCGAGGGCTTCCAGTCGCTGAAGGACCAGGCCGACTACCAGAGCCTCTACGAGGCAGGCCTCTCCCGCGCCATCGGCGACTGGACACTGGGCATGAACGCCACCCGGCTCTACACGCTGAAGTACCGCAGCCAACTGACCCGCGAGAAGCAGGTGCTCTCCATCGGACGCGTGCAAACGCCCACGCTGGCCCTCATCGTGCGCCGTCAGCAGGAAATCGACAACTTCCGGCCCGAGACCTACTGGGTGCTGACGACCCTCTATCGCGGGGCCACGTTCAGCGCCGTCATGGAGGAGGGCGACCGCGGTTTCCGTACTCGCGAAGACGGCGAACAGGCCCTGGCCGCCATCGGGTCGCTGCCCTTCACCGTCCTGTCGGTGGAGAAGAAGGCAGGCAAGGAGGCCCCGCCCCGCCTGTTCGACCTGACGTCGCTGCAGGTGGAGTGCAACCGGCGCTTCGGCTACTCGGCCGACCTGACCCTGCAACTCATCCAGAGCCTCTACGAGAAGAAGGTGACGACCTACCCCCGCGTGGACACCACCTTCCTCAGCGACGACCTCTATCCCAAGTGCCCCCAGATACTGGCCGGCATCGTGCCCTACGCACGCTTCACCCAACCGCTTGCCGGCACGAAACTGCGCAAGGACAAGAAATACTTCGACACCTCGAAGGTGACCGACCACCATGCCATTATACCCACCGGAGTGAATCCAGCCTCGGTGGCGATGTCGGACATGGAGAAGCGTGTGTTCGACCTCGTGGCCCGTCGCTTCATCGGCATCTTCTACCCCGACCTCCGTTTCCAGCAGACCACCGTCCTGGGCGAGGTGCGTAGCGAGGGACTGCACGTGGCCACCTTCGACGATGCCATCCCCTTCCGCGCCACAGGCAAGGTGATAACCGAACCGGCCTGGCAGGTGCTGTGGGCGAAGAAAAAGAGCGACGAGCAGGAACATGCCGACGAGAAGGAAGGACTGGAGGAGGGCACGCTGCCGGCTTTCGTTAAGGGCGAGTCGGGGCCCCACGAGCCCAACCTGGCGGAGAAGCAGACCACGCCACCCAAGCCCTACACCGAGGCCACCCTGCTGCGGGCGATGGAGACCGCCGGTCGGCTGGTGGAGGACGACGAACTGCGCGATGCCCTGAAGGAGAACGGCATCGGACGCCCCAGTACCCGGGCAGCCATCATCGAGACCCTGTTCAAGCGCGACTACATACGCCGCAACCGCAAGAGCCTGGCCCCCACCGAGACGGGCAAGCAACTCATCGGCATCATCCAGAACGAACTGCTAAAGAGTGCCGAGTTGACAGGCCAATGGGAACGTAAACTACGCCTCATCGAGCACCACCAGTACGAGGCCAAGCAGTTCATCGACGAACTGAAGCAGATGGTCACCGACCTCGTTCTCAGCGTCATGGCCGACAATTCACCAATAGGCTGATTGCCAAGCATCACACACACATTACATTAGGAAATGGTTAAGATTGCAACACGACAAAAGGAAAAACTGAAGGGCTGGCTACGCCGGCTGGATGCACGGCAGCAACAACCCAACTACAAACTGGAGCCCTCGACCGAGGAGCACACCTGCCCCCACTGCCAAACCCGCTACACGGGCCACTTCTGCCCCCAGTGCGGCATGGAGGAGGGCACCAGCCAGTTTACGTTGCGCACCCTTGTGGTGAAACTGCTGGACGTGATGGGCTTCGACGAATCGGGCAACCACAGCGTACTGCGCACCCTGCGCGACCTCATGTGGCGACCGGGCTACATGATTCGCGACTACCTGGGCGGCCACAGCGTGGCCTACTTTCAGCCCTTCAAACTGCTCATCTTCCTGACCATCATCTTCACGTTGCTCATTCATGTCCTGGGCGTAGAACTCGAGCAGTCAACGGGAATATTGGAGAAATTGCAGGAATTCCAGGACAATGCCGACTTCAAGCCCATCTGGCCCCTGTTGGCGGGAGTTGCCTACGCGATTCGCTGGTTCCAGGACAACATGGTCTACAGCATCATCTTCCAGAACTTCTTCATCGTCAACGCCATGTGGAAGGTCTACCGCCACCGTGCCCCCTACACCTGGGTGGAGACGTTCATCGTCCAGATGTATCTCTGCTGCCAGTTCACGCTTCTGGGCATTGTGCAACTGCTCCTGACCCAGCGCTACCATACCGACAGCCTCTTTCCCTATCTGGTCAGCGACAGGCTGGTGTCCCTGGTTCTGCTCTACGACTTCTTCCAACTCTACGGCGAGCACCGTTTCTGGCCCGCCCTGTGGAGGCTGCTCAAGGTGGAACTGTGGCTCATCGTGCAGTACGTGGTGCTCGCCTGCATCATTATCTTCTGCCTCGGCGCATACGTCGGCTTCGTGCAGGGATTATCGGAATGAATACACAATAAATCTGCCCCACACGCGTTATATATAAGGTATGAGGCGGAACGTATTCATAGGATTGTATTTGTCTGCCCTCTTCTTGATGCTTACGGGTTGCGGTGCCGACCAGAACATCAGGAAGGGCGATGCCCTCTATGCCATCGGTGAATACTTCGATGCCGCCGCCCAGTACAAGAAGGGCTACAGCCGCACATCGGTGAAGGACAAGGCCAAGCGTGGCGAACGGGCCTGGAAGATGGCCGAGTGCTACCGCCGCATCAACTACAATGCCAAGGCCATCGGTACCTACCAGAATGCCATCCGATACCACTATCCCGACTCGATGGCCGTCTTCTACCTGGCACAGATGCAGCACCGGCAGGGCGACTACAAGAATGCACTGAAGAACTATCAGGCCTTCCTGGACAGCGTACCGGGCGACCAGCGCGCCATCATCGGCATGCAGGGCTGCATGCAGGCCCCCATCTGGAAGGCAAAGCCCACCCTGTATACGGTGAAGAAGGAGCCGCTGTTCAACTCGCGCCGCTCCGACTTCAGCCCCGTGCTCTACGGCGACGAATGGGACCAACTCTTCCTCTCCTCCACGCGACCGCAGGCCAGCGGCAGCGAGATGAGCGGCATCACGGGCATCAAGGCCGGCGACCTGTTCCTGGCCAAGAAGGACGAGAAGGGGAAGTGGCAGGCGCCCGAACAGATAGAATCGGAGGTGAACAGCGAATACGACGAGGGGGCATGCTGCTTCTCGCCCGACGGCAAGACGATGTACTTCACCCGTTGTTCCCACGACCCGTCCTATCCGCGCTATGCCCAGATATTCACCAGCCAGCGCAGCGATGCCTCGTGGGGAAAGCCCACCCTGCTGGAGATTTCGCGCGACACACTGTCCAGTTATGCTCATCCGGCCGTCTCGCCCGACGGCAACTGGCTCTACTTCACCAGCGACATGCCGGGCGGACTGGGTGGCCTGGACATCTGGCGCATTGCCATCACCGAGAGCGGACTGGGCGGTGTGGAGAACCTGGGCGAGCCCATCAACTCGGCGGGCGATGAGATGTTCCCCGTATTCCGGCCCACCGGCGAACTCTATTTCTCCAGCAACGGCCACGTGGGCATGGGCGGACTGGACCTCTTCCGCGCCGAACAGGACACCACGGGCACCTGGACGGTGGAGAACATGCGCTACCCCATGAACTCCCCCGGCGACGACTTCGGCATCACCTTCGAGGGTCTGCACAACCGCGGTTTCTTCTCCACCAACCGGGGCGATGCGCGCGGCTGGGACCACATCATGTCGTTCGAGTGTCCCGAGGTCTTGCAGACGGTCAAGGGATGGGTCTACGAGAAGGACGGCTACGAACTGCCCGAGGCCGTGGTCTACATGGTGGGCAACGACGGCACGAACCTGAAACTCTCCGTCAAGGGCGACGGCTCGTTCGAGCAGGTCATTCAGCCCAACGTCGACTACATCCTGCTGGGCACCTGCAAGGGCTACCTGAACCACACCGAGGCCCTGCGGGTGGACACGAGCAGCGTGAGTCAGGAGTACACCTTGCAATTCCCCCTGGCCAACATCTCGGCCCCCGTCCTGGTGCGCAACGTCTTCTACGAGTTCGACTCGGCCGAACTCACACCCAACAGCACGCAGGCCTTGGACTCGCTGGCCGACCTGCTGCAGGAGAATCCCAACATCACCATCGAACTGGCCAGTCATTGCGACTATCGCGGCGCTGACGAGTACAACGAACGGCTCAGCCAGCGACGGGCCGAAAGCGTGGTGAACTACCTCATCGAACACGGCATCAAGGAAGACCGTCTGACCCCCGTCGGCTATGGCGAGAGCCGCCCGAAGGTGGTTACCCGGAAGATTGCCGAACAGAACCCCTTCCTGCAGGAGGGCGACACCCTGACCGAGGCCTTCATCCTGCGCATCGAGGACGAGGCAAAGCAGGAGGTCTGCAATGCCCTGAACCGCCGTACCGAATTCCGCGTGTTGCGTACCACGTACGGTCTCTTCGAGGGGCTGTTGAAGAAAGAGGAAAGCGAAGTCGAAAAGCAGGAAGAAGAGAAGGAATAATCACGAACTCGCGACTACAAGTCACAAGCACGCCGTAAACGTGAAGCCGGCAGTGCGGGTCGTGGGTTCGTAGGTGGGCATGAGCAGCATGCCGCGGTCCTTGTTCTGTTTTTTATCCAAACCGAACCACTTACGTTCCAATGGCAGCAGCCAGTAGGCACCGTGCACGGCCAGTATGCCCATGCCGGCACCGGCCAGCACGTCGTTGATGTAGGCGCGATCGTTGTACATCTGCATCACGCCGATGCCGGCGGCAACGGTGTACATGCCCATGCCCCAAGCCCATCCGCGTTCGATGCGCACCTGCTCGGCCGCCAGGAAGGCGTTGGCCGTCTTGAACGAGGGGAACGAGTGGCGGCT
>JAFSXQ010000211.1 GCA_017444005.1 Bacteroidaceae bacterium
CAGGTCGTAGGCGCGTTCCATCGTCCATCCCTCGCCGTAGAATTCGGTGGTGATGTTCGCGTTCTCCTTCATCAGTTCGCGCACACCGTTGGCCTTGGCCATGAGTTCAGCGTCGGCGTAGTACGAGCAGAGGTTCGTCCACGAGTCGTCGCCGCGCTGGCTCTCCTTGTACTGGAACTCGATGTGGTCGAAGTTGTGCTGATGGCGGTCGAAGCCGTTGATGTGTACCGGCAGGTACCAGCCGCGCTTCGAATCCTGCTGGGCGTTGGTGTTCAGCACCCACTTGTCGCCCGGCACGGCGATGTTCACACCGCCTGCCTCGCGCAGGAAGTGGACGTCGAACGGTGCCAGTGCGTAGGTGTGTTCAGCGTCGCTGGGCGACATCACGCCTACCACCAGGTTCTCGTAGTCGAAGCCCTGTCCGGCACGTACCTCCAGTTGCAGCGCCGTCTCCGTGCCGGGAATGCACGTCACGGTGATGCCGGCGGTGGTCAGCGGCTGGCCGTTGATGCTCATCTTGGCGCCCTGCGGGTTCATCTGATCCAGGGCGAACACTTGCAGCAGCGTCAGGCCGTCGGTGGCCTCGGGCTTCTCGCTGTCGTTGCCCACATAGACGGTGAACCGGGCAGCGTCGTCGATGGCCACGCCGCTCACGCTCTGCTTGTCCATGCGAATCGTCGGGTTCACAATCTTCAGTGTGCGGGCGTCGAGCACGGCACCGGGGTTGTAGACCTGCGTCACGCGCTGGTCTTCCCACGGGTTCTGCGTGGCGCCGCCACGGGTGCGGAAGATGAAGCCGCGCGGGCCGCTCATCTTCGCAGCATTGAGCGACGTGCCCACACGGCCAGCCACCATTTCATAGAAATTGTAGAAGTTGTCGCCGGTGAAGACGTCGGTAATATTCAGATCCTTGTCATAGTCGCCGTCGCCGTTGTAATAGGCGCGATAGACGTCCACGTTCAGGTGGCTCGCCGGGTCACAGGCAAGGGTGAACGACTCGGTGCGGTTGTACGAGCGTGCCTCAGAGTCGGCGCCCACCGTCGTGTAGGAGGCCATGGGGAACAGCGACCACTGGACTAACGTACCCGAGAAGGTAACCGACGATTTCATGCCGTTATCATCATTCACATTAACCTTATCCGCAGACGGGTTGCTCCATGCTTTCATTTCAATCAACGAAAGGCCTATCGCCATGGCCAACGAACCTGCTATGCCGGCTGCCGAGGAGAAATTGCTGGCAGTAGAGCCCTTACCGAAGTAGTCAACCTCGGTGCCGATGGGGAAGAAGTTCGACCACGACGACGAGTAACTGGCGTCGAAGGTCTCGCTGTAGTTCACGCCCGCAGCGCCGGCCACGTCGAAGTTGTTCACCCTGTCGCGGACCTGCAGTTTCTCGGACTCGTTCCGGGCTATCATGTCCATCCAGGCCTTGATGATCTGGTACTTCTCCTCCACCTCGTCGCTGTAGTCCTGCTCCGAGGCGTTCGTGGGCAGCACCACCAGGTAGTTGATGCCCTCTTCGGCCTTCTCGATGGTCCGGTTGTAGGGATGGCCGTCCACCTTGCCGTCAACCTTCTTGTTGACTACGGCGAACATCGTGTCGGTGGGCTGGCGCAGCGACAGATAGACGGCCTTCTTCGTGCGGTCGGCTATCTTCTGCGCCTCCTCCTTCGTGCCGAGGAACATCATGTCGACAATCTCCTTGGCCTTCTGGGGGATAATCTGCGTCAGCAGTTGCTTCTGCGAGTAGACGAAGTTCGACTGAATCTTCGGGCCGTAGCCCAGGGCCACGTCGCGCACCAGGTGGATGGGTTTGCCCTGGGCGTCCATACCGGTGGCGATCACCGACACCGATCCGTAGTCGACTTTCTTGCCCAGTTCAGATTCCACCTTGGTGCCCTCGTTCAGCAACTCGATGGTGCTCTTGCCCAGGCGGGCAGCCATCTTCGTCAGTTGGTCGTTGGTCACGACGCGGATGGTGCTCATGGGCGTCACCGTCACGTTCTGCACCGAACCGATGTAGAGGTCGGCGTCGGCACCGACCATCGACGGGTCGCCGCTGGTGCTCACGTTGTTGCCCAAGACCATCGTGTGCGAGAAGGCCTTGCTGCCGTTACCGTTGTACACGAACATGTCGATATTGGTATCGACAGCGTCAGACAAGTTGACAGGACCGATGGCAGTACCATTGGAGATACCATTAAACAGACCTTCCGAAGTATTTATCGTATGCACGGTGGCCGTTATGGTCTCCAGTTTCTCGCCGTACTTGATGGTAGCGATGGGTCCGGCCGTAATCGAGCAGTTCATCGCGTACGTAAAGTTGATGGTAGCGCCCTTGGCCAGCGTGTTGGTGCTGTAGGCTCCTGGCGGGTCGCGCAGGATGTCGTAGAGGATGGGCGCACCCTCGGTCATGACGTCCTGTCCGGCGCCCACGGGGAACATGTTCAGGACGTAGGCCTGCAGCGGCTCGGCCTCGATGTAGGTGCTGTCGCGCATCACGGTGAAGGTCACCGTGCGCAGGCAGTCGCTCATGTTCGACGTCTGGTCGGCCTTCAGGGTGAAGACGCACTGACCTAGGCTGTCCAGTTTCTGCGGCTCACGGATGGTGTTCAGGTCGTCGAACGACAGTGCCCTCATGCCGTTGTGCATGTAGGCCATGCCGCCCTTCAGGGGCACCATGTCCACGCGGCCCAGCGGGTCGTTGTTGTAGAGGTAGCGCTCGGCCACCTGCAACTGGATATAGTACTGGCGCTCGATGCTGAACACGGGGTGGCCCAGCGTGTAGACGGCCACCAGCGAGTCCTTGCGGTTGGCAGGCCAGTTGGGCTTGCGCACGCTGTAGACCAGCGGCACCTGCACCGTCTCGCCCGTCAGTTCGCTGGAGGCGTAGGACTTGTCGCCGAAGTAGTCGAACGAGTCGTAGCCCACCTGCTTGTAGGTCACCTCCACGGGGCTGTGGTAGATGCGGTTGTACACGGCGTGATACTGGGCCGTGGGGTTCTCCACGCGCTCCTCGTCGGCGTCGTAGTAGGTGCCGTCGTAGCGGACCTTAACGGTGTCGAGCGCGTTGGTCAGGTCGATGACCTCGCTCACCTGTCCCTCCTGGAACAGTGTGGGGTAGCCGGAGCAGTAGACCTGCTGCACCTTCCAGCGCACGGGCGGCAACTGCAGCGTGTACTCGCCCGTCTTTGCGTCGGGCCACACGGTCATGCGCTTGCGCTCCGTGCGCACCGTGGTGTAGTGGTCCTCGCCCTTCACGGGGTGGTTGACCACCTCCTCGCGCTGCGTGCGGTTGGGGTGCTGGTTGTCGTAGACCAGCCACGAGGTGTTGTCGCCCTCCAGGGTGAGCACCATGGTCAGCGAGTCGCCCAGGTTGTTCTGCGACAGGTTGTTCATCAGGGGCTTCAGGCCCTGGTCGTCGCCACCGACGACGCGGCCCGTCAGCGTCACCTTCGTGTCATCGTAGAAGTAGATGCCGGCAATGTCGGCGTTGAAGTTCTGCTTCCCACTGTTCTTATACCAGCCGTCGTTCGTGAAGACGTGCTTGTCCATCACGGCCTGGATGGTGTGCTGGCCGTCCAGCACACGGAACGAGAAGGAGCCGTCGTAGTCGGTCTCCACGTACTTGCCCTGCGCGTTGTGGATGCGATTACCGTCCACCAGGAAGTTGACGCCCTTCACCGGTATGCTCGTGCCGTCGTACATGACGTAGCCCGAGAAGCGGCGACCGTTCTCGATGGTGAACTCGCGCAGCGTGCGGTTGTTGCTCGAGGCGTCGAAGGTCACCAGCACCGCATCGATGTTGATGCCGCGCTCGGCCACGGGGCCTACCTCGTATTCCACCTTCGTGCCACCGTAGTACGACAGTTCGTCCACCTCGAAGTAGCCGCTCTCGTCGGTCTTAACGGTGGTCAACTCTTTGCCGTCGTACTTGATGGACACCGTAACTTCGGGGGCACCGGTGCCGTCGTTGAAGCGCACGTAGCCCTCCACGCGGCCGGTGTGCTTACACTCGCCCACCGTCACTCGGGTCTCTGTGGAGTCGCGGCCCTCGCAGTCGTTCACGGCCTGCACCTTATATTCGTAGGTGAGCAGGGGCGACACGCTGGTGTCCTCGTAACTCATGTCGGTCAGGTTCGTGACCACTTCGGTCCACTTGTCGTTGCCCTGACCCTGCACGCGGCGCATCACGCGGAAGTAGTCCACGGGATTGTTGTCGGTGCTCCACGACAGCAGCACGCTGCTCTGGCGCGTCTGCGTCAGCAGCGTCTCGTCTATCGTACCGTTGTTCTTGTGGTAGAACACGTGCTTCAACTTCAGGTTTTCGTCGTTGATGGTGGCGTACGCGCGGTATTCCACCGTCGTGGTGATGGGATTGAGGCCAGTGTCGTCCACCGTCCAGCCGCTCGTGAAGTACTGTGCCAGTTCTTCATCCGAGGCGCCAATCAGGCTGCTGGCCATCACGGGCACCACCTTGTCGCCGTCCACCTGCCAATTGGTGCCCAGGCGGCTGACCAGTTCGCTGGCCGACAGCGAGCCTACGTTGTTCCACAGGTCGCGGTGGGCCATCTTGGGCAGGGCGTTTTCGCCGTCCACATACCAGTTAGAAGAGCCCAGTTTCTCAACCACTTTATCTACACTGCTGTGGTTGATGCCAGAGTAATTGACTTCATTCCAACTTACGCCTTTGTAGGTATAGTTGTTCGTGCTGTTACCGGTATTACCCCATGCATCGCCACTCCCCTTATAGCAGAATCCGGCGTGGTCTACGTAGTAATACTTTCCGTCATCCAAGCAGTTGGTTACGTGGTTATCTGCACCACCGGCCCAGCCGATGAAGGCTCCAACGTAGGATGTACCATCGACTGTTCCATCGTTTTTGGTGCTAACAGTACCGTCGAACAGACAGTTGTTGATGTAGTGCTGTGTATCGTGAGCGTGGCCAATGAAGCCGCCGGCATGGGTGGTGTTACAATGGATGCCGACCGATACCCAGCAACTCTGGATATTGCCTCTAGTACTGCTGCCCACGAGTCCGGCTACGTGCTGGCCGCCACCGGCGCTGCCCGTGACGTGCAGGTTCTGGATGGTGTAGTCTTCGCCAGAAATGAACGTGCCGTCAGTGCCGTTGAGGTTCAGCGTATGGGCGTTGCCATCGAACAGACCCTTGAGGTTCACAGCAGAAGCGCTTACTGTGATATCGGCATTCAGTATGGCGTTCACGCTCTTCGTGCCACGGTTGGACAGTGCCGTCCGGTACTTATTCCAGTCGAGGGCATCGTTGATGATGTGGCAGAATTCCTCGGTGGCATAGCAGTTGCTGACTGACACAGTGCCTCTTTCGTCCTGTCGTGCCCATGTCGCACTCTTTTCGGGGTCGGTTTTGACACTGACGGGCATGAAGAGACAGTTCTTGATGGTTGCACTGCTCTTTTCGTCAACCCAAGCGATGAAACCACCGTTCCCTATGCTCTTATCGCCCTCAAAACTGCCGTCAAACTTACTGTTGGAGATGGTGACCTTGGAATTGCTTACACGTCCAACGAAGCCGGCGAGTGTGCCTTCGCCAGTCATGGTGCCATTGAGGGTGACCGACGAACGGCAGTTCTCAATGGTTGTCGTACCGTTAATGACTTGTGCAATGAGGCCAGCAGGATACATCTGGCCAGACTTGATGGTACCGGCCACGTGCAGGTTCTTGATGGTGGCATTGCTTGCATGACGGAAGGGGGCAATAAAGCGCTCGTTCTCCGTCCAGTCCTTGTTGAACGTCAGCGTGTGGCCGTTACCGTCGAAGGTTCCGCGATAAACAGCACCTTCGGTTACTCCCACGTGCTCACTCGTCGTGACGTCGGCGGCAAGGATGGCGTCCACGTCATACTGCCCCTTGGCGTCATTCACCTTCACAGCAAACGTGTGCCAGTCGGCGGCGTTGCGGATGATGACCAGCGATACATATTCGCGGGTGGCAAAACTGTTGGTGACCGTCAGGTCGAAGTCGCCGCTGCCGCGTGCCCACGTTTTGCAGTCGTCTGCCTTGGTGTCGATGTGGTCGGGGGCGAAGAGACAGTTGTCGATGACGGCCGTACTCTTGTCCTGACAGAAGCCTATGAAGCCGCCGATGTGGCTACTCTCGGCTCCCTCGAAGGCACCGTCGAACTTGCTGGTACGTATGGCAACCGTCGACTTTTCGCCCAGGCGGACAACGATACCGCCGTTGCCGGTTTCGCCGCTGGTGCTGCTGTTGAGGGTCACCGACACGCGGCAGTTGTCAATCGTGACATTACTACCATCGGTGATGTTGCCCACCAGGCCGCCCGCATACAGGCCCGCGGTCTGGACGGTGCCGGCCGTGCGCAGGTTGCGGAAGGCGGCGTTGCCCACGTAGCGGAAGGGGGCCTGATAACTGGCATCGTTGTTGATGTTGATGGTCAGCGTGTGGCCGTTGCCGTCGAACGTGCCCCGGAAGGGATGACGGTCGTCACCGCAACTCTTGGTGATGGTGATGTCGGCATAGAGGCGGGCGGCCACGTCCTGGCCGTTGGCGTCAAGCACCTTCTGGCGGAAGGTGTCCCAGTCGGCCTCCGAGCGGATGGAGAAGTAGTATTCCGTGACGTCGGCCAACTGGTTGATGGGCGACTTGTCGCGCTCCACATACAGGTCTACGTCGTAGTAGACGCACGAGCGCGTCAGGTTCACCACCTTGTAGCGCTGGGCACGATCCTCGCTGTTCAGGATGTAGACCATGCTGTCCACCTGTTCGCCGTCGCGGTTCTTCGAGATGACGCGCAGCACCATCTTGGCGCGGTCGTCCCACACGGCGCCGTGTTCGTCGGCATACTGCCAGGCGACGCGCACGGTGTAGGCCAGCGAGTCTTCCCACTGGGCCGAGTAGTTCTGGATGCGCAGCAGGTGCAGGTTGTCCATGACGCACATGGCCGTGGTGGCGCAGTTGTTGCTGGCGCTCCAGCCCCAGTTCTCGGTGATGGTGCGGCGCACGCGGTAGGTCAGGTGGTCCAGGGTGCCGCCGCCGGCGAGCATGCTGGTCTGGATGGCCTCCAGAAGCGTGCTGTCCACGTAGGCGTAGTCCGTCTTCTTGTCGTTCTGGGCGTAGAACGTCGAACTGCTGATGGTCTTGAAGTCTTCCTCCTTGCCCGTCAGCGAGCGCTGGATCTCAAAGAAGTCGGTGGGCGTCAGGTCCTCATCGTCGGGATAAGGCACGCTCCACGTCAGTTCCACCTTGGGTGTGCGGTCGTCCAGGGGCCGCGCCACCAGGCCCACCGGGGCGTGGATGAACGGCACGTTCTGCGGCGAGGAGCCCACGCCCTCAATCTCGTAGGAGCCCTTGTCGCCTATCGCCTTGTAGTTGCACATCAGGCGCAGGCCCTTGTGGGGCACGTTGGCATCGATTACGATGAAGCCGTTGTTCTGCGTGGCCAGGTCCACCTTGTGGTACTTGCCCGTAGCATCGGTGTACTCGTACCACACCTTGGTGATGCTGTCCGAGGTCACGAACCAGGGCAGTTGCAGTTTGCCCGGCGTGTTGGGGTCCATCATCGGGCTGGAGAGGAACGGCGTCAACTTGGCGCTGGCCTCCGGCATGTTGATGGTGACGTTCTTCAGGCCCGTCACCTTCGCGTGTCCCCAGGAGACGGAGTTGCCGTAGCGCTCCACGTCCCAGGAGAACTCCAGTTTCTTGCCCAGCAGGTTGTAGGGCACCACCCACTCGGCTTCGAACGTGTAGGAGTAGCCGTCGGTGTTGCGCTTGATTTTGACCGTAGTGGAAGCGGCCTTCGTCAGCCGGGTGGTTTTGTTGGTGTTGCCCAGCGTGATGTCGAAGAAGCCGTCGGCCGTCGTGCTGAACTTTGTGCTCACCTCCGTGGCGTCGCCGCTGATGTTCTCCTCCGCCGACTTCCACGAGAAGATGGTCGTCGGCGTAGCGCCTTCCACGGATACCCTCAGGTTACCGTCGCAGATCCACTGGTCCACGTTCTTCTGGTCGTAGATCGGCGCCGTGAAGTACACGATGTTCGTACCGCCCAGCGACACGGAGTAGTGGTCTGGGTCGTGTACGTACTCCTCTGCCGCCGCCCTCTGTGGCAGCAGCCATGCCAGGAGCGCCAGTAGCAGCATCACCTGCCACGGTCGCCCTCGCCTTGCATAGGTTTGTTTGTTGTACATAAGTTAATAAATTAGGTTAATAATAATGTTATTAAATAGTTTGTTATCTCGGAATCTCCCTTCCCTATGGCACAAAACGGACAAGTCCCACGTATGGGACAAACGAGTTCCACGCGTGGAACTGACGAGTTCCACACATGGAACTGATGAGTTCCACACGTGGAACTCATCTTATTTCCCGAAACTTCTTTCTTTTTTAACATGTAAATCCCACGAATTACCACGAATTGCCCATTAATGACAAATTATATGGTCATTACACGGGAATTATATGTTAAACTCCTCCCGGAGAATAATGTCCGTTTGTGTCAGTAAGTTAAAGAACGCGTTTGACTTGGGACTTACTCGTCCCAGTCGCCCCAGTCGTCGTTGTTCTGGCGGGCACGGGCGGGGCCGCTGCCGCCACCACCGAAGCCAAGACCGGTGCTGCTGCTAACGTTGTTCACGCTGGCTTGCAGCAGGGGCTGCTGGTGCAGAAGCAGCACCACCCGCATCGTGGGCTTCAGATAATTCTTTTTCATTGCTATACTGTTTTTACTTCATCACGACTTTTATACCTTTATTTATATACACGCCTGCGCGTGAGGGCTTGCCGTTGAGACGGCGACCATCGAGGGTGTACCATGCGCCAGCAGACTTCAATTCTTCAATTTTTCCATTTTTCAATTCTAAGATCCCTGTCGTCTCATCGTCGTCGAAGTCGATGTTGAACGCCGTGAGGCGGCGGGCAGCAGCGCCGTCCTCGCCAATCTTGAAGTAGGCGCGCTGGGCACCGATGCTGGCGCCGCTCGCGGGATAGCAGA
>JAFSXQ010000212.1 GCA_017444005.1 Bacteroidaceae bacterium
CGGCGTGCCAACCAACTGACGGTGCACTTCACCAACCAGCAGAACCTGGAACTGGACGTTGAAATCCGGGCTTACGACGATGGGTTGGCCTTCCGCTATGTCCTGCCGGCGACGGGTAGTGACACAATCACGTTTACAGGTGAACGGACAGCCTATCAGTTGCCTGCCGACGGCAATCGATGGCTGCAGAAGTACGTCACCAGTTATGAAGGCGACTTCCCCCTTCAGCAGGGCGCCTCGCAACAGGGCGAATGGGGATTCCCCGCTTTGTTCCAGGTGGGCGACTGCTTTGTACTGATTACAGAATCGGATGTTGACGAGACGTATTGTGCCACGCACTTGAGCAACGAGGCTTCGGCCGACACCTATAGCCTGGTCTATCCCCACGCTTCCGAAGGCATGGGCTTGGGCGAAGTGAATCCCCGCAATGTCGGCATGTGGAAGAGCCCTTGGCGACTGGCCATCGTGGGCACGCTTGGAAACGTGGTGGAAAGTACGCTGGTGGACGATGTGGCACGTCCGTCGCAGGTGAAGGAGACACGTTGGATTCAGCCTGGCCGTGCCTCGTGGGTTTACTGGGCCTACAACCATGGGACGAAGGACTATCGGATTTGCTGCCAGTACGTTGACCTGGCCGTCGAGATGGGCTGGGAATACGTGCTTTTTGACTGGGAGTGGGACGAAATGACGAACGGCGGCAGGCTGGAAGATGCCTGCCGATATGCCCGTGAGCGTGGTGTCAAACCTTTGCTTTGGTACAACTCCGGCGGACAGCACAACGGAGTGCCTTGCACACCACGTGATCGTATGTTGACCCACGAAAGTCGCGTCCGCGAATTTGAGTGGTTGCGCAGCATCGGTGTCGTGGGTGTGAAGATAGACTTCTTCGAAAGCGACAAACAGCACATGATGCAGTACTACCTGGACATATTGCGCGACGCTGCCGAGGCTCGCATGATGGTGAACGTCCACGGCTGCACGGTGCCCCGAGGCTGGAGCCGCACGTACCCCCATCTGATGTCGATGGAGGCCGTCTTCGGTGCTGAACAGTATAATAACGGAGAGACCATGACCGGCCAAGGGGCACGCATAAACTGCCTGCTCCCCTATACGCGCAACGTCATCGGCCCCATGGACTATACGCCCTGTGCCTTCAGCGATTCGCAACATCCTCACCTGACCACACTGGCCCATGAACTGGCTCTGCCTATCGTCTTCGAGAGTGGCATACAGCATCTGGCCGACCGTCCCGAAAGTTTCTTGGCACAGCCGGCAGAGGTGCGTCAACTTCTGAGCGGAATACCGGCCCAGTGGGACGAGACGCTGTTGCTCGCGGGCTATCCCGGGCAGTCGGTGGTGATGGCACGCCGGACGGGGCGTACCTGGTACATCGCGGGGCTGAATGGTACGGATGTGTCTGCCACGCTGTCATTCTCCTTGGAGCGAATCGGCAAACGTGCAGGTCGTCGCGTAACTCTTTTTACCGATGGAGACTCGTCCGAGGCAACGTGGAGCATCACCCGGCCGGCGACAGCGCCGCAAAGCATCCCCTGTCGGCCACGCGGCGGCTTCGTTCTGAAAATGGAGTAGGCGAGGGCGATATTTCCGGTTATATATTTGGAAACTCGGCGGAATATGCGTATTTTTGCAGGGAGAAACTAACTGACAAACTCATGAATAGGATTCCCCTGTGCAGCATTGTGCTCTTGCTGTCTTCTTTCGTGGCTTCGGCCAAGCCGGGCCACACGTCAACGGGGGCCGGAGTTCCGGCTCCGTGCCTGCCTGTGCCAACGGTCCAGCAACTGGCGTTGCAGGATATGGAGATGTACGCCTTCATCCACTATTCACTTAACACCTACACCGACCAGGAATGGGGCTTCGGCAATGAGTCGCCGGAACTGTTCGACCCGGCCGACCTCGACTGTCGGCAGTGGGCCCGCGTCTGCAAGCAGTCGGGCATGCGGGGCGTCATCCTCACGGCCAAGCACCACTGCGGCTTCTGCCTGTGGCCCTCGGCCTACACCGAGTATTCGGTGAAGAACGCCCCGTGGAAGCAGGGGAGGGGCGACGTGGTGCGCGAGATGGCCGAGGCCTGCCGTCGGGAGGGGCTGAAGTTTGCCGTCTACCTCTCGCCCTGGGACCGTAACTATCCCGAATACGGGCGTGAGGCGTACATCACCTACTTCCGCAACCAGTTGCGCGAACTGCTCACCCAGTACGGCGACATGTTCGAGGTGTGGTTCGACGGGGCCAACGGCGGCGACGGCTGGTATGGCGGGGCCAACGAGACGCGCCGCATCGACGACAAAAGTTACTACCAGTGGGCGGATACCTATCGGCTGATTCGTGAACTACAGCCCAACTGCGTCATCTGGGGCGACAATGCCAACCGGGGCGACATCCGCTGGGTGGGCACGGAGGCCGGCAATGTGGGCGAGACCAACTGGAGCCCCATGCCCAGCCAGGGGAAGGCCGACTACGGGATGCTTCACTTCGGCGTAGAGCAGGGCGACGTGTGGTGCCCGGGCGAGACGAACACGAGCATCCGTCCCGGATGGTTCTACCACGAGACGGAGGACGCCCACGTGAAGAGCGTGGAGAAACTGATGGATACCTATTACAAGTCGGTCGGGCGCAACTCCACGCTGTTGCTCAACTTCCCCGTCATGCCCAACGGACGCATCAGTCCCGTGGACAGCCTGCACGGCCTGCAGTTTGCCCGGATGGTGGAGACCGTCTTCCGGCACGACCTGGCCCGTGGGGCGAAGATTGCGGCCAGCAATGTCCGCGGCGGCGACAAACGCTATGCACCCAGGCACGTCCTCGACGGTAGGCCCGGCACCTACTGGGCCACGGACGACGACGTGACGGAGGCCAGCCTGACGCTGACGTTCAAGCGGCCCACCCGTTTCAACCGCTTCCTGGCAGAGGAATACATCGCCCTCGGCCAGCGTGTGCGTTCGTTCACGCTCGAGGCCCTGGTCGATGGCCGTTGGGTCCCCTTGAAAGACGAACTGGTGGAGCACGGCAACGGCCTCACCACCATCGGCCACCGGCGCATCATCTGCTTCCCCACCGTCGAGGCCACACAACTCCGCTTCACCATCACCTCGGCCCGGGCCTGTCCGCTCATCAGCCGGGTCGGCCTCTTCCTGGCTCCCGACATCGAGCATCCGTCCGTTTCGGCCGGCGGAAAGTCCGAGGCCAAGCGCTCGTCGCTGCTCAACATCTTCTTTGCCAGTCCGCGCCAGATGCTCATCGAGTGTCCGGGCACGAAACCCATACAGGGGTTCCGTTACCTGCCGCCCCAGAAGTCGCACAGGGGCGTGGTGACGCACTACAGCCTGTGGGGACTGGAGAGCAACGGATGGAAGAAACTGGCCAGCGGCGAGTTCTCGAACATCGTCAACAATCCCATTTGGCAAAGCCTCCGTTTCCCGGCCACCAGTGCACACCTGTTGCGCCTCGATGCCGAACAACTGGCCGAGGGCGAGCGCATGGAGTATGAAGACGTGGAAGTCGTGATGGAGTAGGGGGTGACATTCCGAGATTCCGAGTTTTCGAGATTCCGAGTTTTCGAGATTCCGATATTCCGATATTCCGACATTCTGATAATTCAACAATAAAACGCAATGAAGAAAATCTTTTTCCTGCTTTGCCTGACGGCCACCCTTGCGGCCGGGGCACAAGAGACCTATCGCATCCCCGTCAGCGAGGAGCACGAACCGATGCAGACGGGACAGTACGAACCCACGTGGCAGTCGCTGGAGACGCACGAGACACCCGAGTGGTTCCGCAACGCCAAGTTCGGCATCTGGGCCCATTGGGGCGCCCAGTGCGTGGAGGGAAGCGGCGACTGGATGGCCCGCGAGATGTACATGGAGGGCCACTACAAGTACAACTTCCACCGCGACCACTACGGCCATCCCTCGGAGTTTGGCTACAAGGACATCCTGCCCCTGTTCCGAGCCGAGAAGTGGGACCCCGAGGCCCTGGTGGAGCGCTACAAGCGGTGCGGTGCGCAGTACTTCTTCGTGCTGGGCAACCACCACGACAACTACGACCTTTGGGACTCGAAGTACCAACCCTGGAACTCGAAGAACATCGGCCCGAAGCGTGACATCCTGGCCGAATGGGCCAAGGCCGCCAAGAAGGCCGGTCTGCCGCTGGGCATCTCGTTCCACGCCGACCACGCCTGGACGTGGTTCGAGCCCTCGCAACGCTACGACCTGGAAGGCCCGAAGGCCGGTGTCCTGTACGACGGCAACCTGACGAAGGAAGACGGCAAGGGCAAGTGGTGGGAAGGACTGGACCCGCAGATGCTCTACCAGCAGAACCACCCCATGAGCAAGGGTTCGTGGGACAACGGCGCCATACACGGCCAGTGGGGCTGGGGCGGCGGTGCCTGTCCGCCGTCGAAGGAGTTTGTCACCAACTTCTACGACCGCACGCTGGACGCCATCAATCGCTACAATCCCGACCTCATTTACTTCGACGTCACCGTGCTGCCCTTCTATCCCCTGAGCGACTGCGGCCTGAAGATTGCCGCACACCTCTATAATAAGAACCCGCGCGCGGTGGTCTTCGGCAAGATACTGAACGAGGAGCAGAAGCGGGCCCTCACGTGGGACGTGGAGCGCGGCGCACCGAACCAGATGGTGGAACAGCCCTGGCAGACGTGCAACTGCATCGGCGACTGGCACTACAACACGGGCACCTACCAGCGCGGCTACCGCACGGCCACGAACATGGTGAAGCAACTGGTGGACATCGTCTCGAAAAACGGTAACCTGCTGCTCAACATCCCCCTGCGCGCCGACGGAACGTACGACGAGAAGGCTGCCCAGTTCCTGGACGAACTGGAGGCCTGGATGACGCAGAACGGCGAGAGCATCTTCGGCACACGGCCTTGGGTGAAGTTTGGCGAGGGTCCCGTCGCCGAGAAGGACATCAAGATCAACAGTCAGGGCTTCAACGAAGGCCAGTACAACGGCATGGACCATCGCGACATCCGCTTCAACCAGACGCCGAAGTACCTCTACGTCACCGCTATGGGATGGCCCGAGGACGGACGGCTCGTTGTCAAGTCGCTGGCCAAGGGCAACGGGGACTTCCGGAAGTCCATCTCCAGCGCCTACCTGTTGGGCTACGGAAAGGTGAAGGCCCGCCAGACGGCCGAGGGACTGGTGGTGGAACTGCCCAAGCCCTGCAACAAGATTGCTCCTGTCTTGCGCATCAACAAATAGAAGAATATTTTATTCAACAACGAATTAAAACGAGTTACACGAATTCATAACTGAATAATAATCAAGAATAGAATAATTCGTGAAATTCGTGTAATTCGTTTTAATTCGTTGTTAAACATGATTTCAGTCTTTTTGAGACGCCTCCAATTCGAATACGGGTATGAAGGTCTTGTCAATCGGTGTGGTGACGGTCTGCCCGCCTTCGTAGTACGTGCCCGTGTGGCGGTCGCGCCAGCGGCCTTTGGTCTTGGGCAGGTAGGTCTTCCATTCCTTGACGTCGGGCTCTGTGACGGGGCTGACGAGCAGTTTCGGTCCGAACATGTACTCGTACTGTTGTGCCAAGGCCTGTGGGTCGTCGGCAAAGTCGAACACTAAGGGGCGCATCAGCGTGTAGCCCTCCTCGCTGACCCGGCGTGCACATTCCTCCAGGTAGGGGCGCAAGGCCTCGCGTTCCTTGATGCAGTTGGCGATGATGGTTTGCGCTTCGGGGCCATAGTTCCAGGGTTCGGTGTTGCTGATGTAGCCGTGGACGCGCATCAGGGGCAGATAGACCGACAGTTCTATCCAGCGCAGCATGCGGTCGATGTAGGCCTGGTCGGTGTATTGGTTGCCTGGACGGAAGAAACCGCCCGCGTCGTAGGTCCACCAGGGGACTCCTGCTGCCTGCACACCCAGGCCGGCCGTAATCTGTCGGCGCAGTGTTTCCCAGTCGTTGCCCACGTCGCCGCTCCACAGGGCAATGCCGTAGCGCTGAATGCCCGGGAAGCCGCAACGGGTGAGGATGAAGGGAGGCTGGGAGGACGGTTGGGAGGCGAGGCCCTCGAAGACCGTCTTGCACACCAGCAGGGGGAATGCGTTGCGTACGGCATTGCCGCGCCAGCGGCCTGCGTTCACCATGCGTCCGCAGAGGTCGTCGTTCTCGGGTTCTGTGGCGTCCTGCCACCAGGCGTCGATGCCCAGCGGCACGAGCCGTTGCTCGAAGTTCTTCCAGTAGGCGGCTGCGGCCTTGGGGTTGAAGAAGTCAATCCAGTCGGTGCCGGGGATGTAGTAGTTGTCGGCGAGCATCTGCTTGCCCACTTCCGACCGTTTGTCGATTTTCGACCATACGCTCAGCATCAGCCGTATGCCCATGTGGTGGAGATAGTCGGTCAGCGCCTTGGGGTCGGGATAATTATCCTCGTCGAACTGCATGGCGTTCCATCCGTACTTGCCCCAGTACTGCCAGTCCTGTACGAGCACGTCGACGGGAATCCGTTCGCGTCGGAAGCGGTTGGCCGTCTGCAGGATTTCGTCGGACGAGTGGAAGCGTTCGCGGCAGTGGATGTAGCCCAGGGCCCACGAGGGCATCTGCGGACAGGGGCCGGTCAGGCTGCGGTAGGTGGCGATGATTTCGTCGGCGGTGCCGACGAATACGGTGTAGTCGACCTTCGAGGCAACGGGCGAGCGGAAGGTGGTCTCGTCCTTTACCTTATTATAATATAGGACGGGTTTGTCGTCCTTGGTCAGTTCGGCCGTCACCTTGTGGGCTCCGGCCTTCAGGTGAACGATGGCCGAACTCGTAGGCGGCAGCCACAGGTTCTGCATGTCCATCACCTTGCGTCCGTCGATGTCCAGGTCGTGGCGGCGGGCCATCTGCTGGCCCACGTCGAGCAGCAGGGCATAGTCGCCCTCCTTGGCAATGTTGAGTGTGCCCTCGAAGATGTGTCGCTCGCGCACTTCCTTCTTGCCGCCTTCGGTGGAGGTGACGTTGACCTCCTCGCGCACGCCCTCGCCCGAGCGTTTGGCCAGGCTGATGCTTTGGCTGCAGGGGTTGAACTCCGCCATTCCGTAGTTGTTCCACAGCAGGCCGTAGCCCTTGCTCGAGAGGAGCATGGGCAGCGAGATTTGCGTGTTCACCTGTGTCAACCGGCGCGACAGGCCGCGCACGTTGCTGTAGCCGTCCTGGAACTGGCCAAGGCCGTACAGATGTTCGCCTTTGGGCGACAGGAAGGTCAGCGTGGCCTCCTCGCCCTGCATGTCGTGCCGGGTGGCGGTGAACACCACGCGCCCCTGCTTGTCCTTCACCTGCAGCAGTTGGCGCTTGGCGTCTATCTTTACGCTCACGTCGCTTTTCGCCACTTCGTCGTGCCGGACATAACTCCAGTCGGGCAGTTGCTCGGGAATCGACGTACCCTCGTCGTACTGGATGCGCACGGCGTTGCGTGCCACATACCGTACGGTCAGTCGGCCCTGTCCGAAGGGCGAGGTCTGGGCCCGCAGCAGGTGGAGAGCCGGGAACTGCGAGCAAAGGATTAAGAACAGAAATAAGCGTTTCATAGTGCAAAGTTTTTCGTTTCGTGCTGACAAAGGTAGCGTAAATCCTGCGAATGGCCAAACTTGCCTGGCGGAACTTGTCCGCGAAGGCATATTTGTGCAATTCGTGGGCAAGTTCTTTGTCAATTCCGTTTTTTTCCTTATCTTTGTCGCGCATTATGTGTGAATATTGACTAACAAGACAAGATATGAGAAACGTTTTACACCGAATGATGAGTCTCCTGCTGGCTCTGATGTGCACCATTCCGGCTTTGGCTGAAGGACAGATTTACTTTGGAGTCTACCAAGGTACAGGCTCGCTCACGGCCTATGGAACTGACAAGGCCGAGACCTACGACCTGGCCATCCACCTGACCGATCCCTCGCTCGTGGGCATGCAGATTCGGGGCATACGTGTCCCCGTGAACGCCAATGCCAAGAACACGACGGACTACAAGGCCTGGCTGACGAAGGAACTGACCCTGGTCAGCGGTAAGGTGGTGCCCGACATCGTCAGTGTGGAGGTCGCCCCCGAAGGCTCGTGGGCCGAAGCCCGGCTGGCAGAACCCTACGTCATCGAGGAGGGCGGCTTGTATGTGGGCTATACGTTCACGGTGTCCAGCGTGGATGCAGCCGATGCCAGTGATGCCAACAAGAAACCCGTCATGACGACGGCAGAGGAGAATCCCGAGGGACTGCTCATTCACACCTCGCGCACCTATCGCAAGTGGGTGGGCCTGGCCGACTTGGGTTCGGCGGCTGTGGTGGCCATATTGGGAGGTGAGAGCGTGAAAGCGCACGCTGCCATACTGAAAGCACCGGACGACCTGTATACGACCATCGGCAAGAGCATCACTACGCCCCTGACGCTGGTGAATCACGGAACGGATGCTATCTCGAACATCGACTACGAGATAGAGGTGGGCGGCGAGACCGTGAGCAAGCATCAGAGCGTGGCGCTGGGAGGCGATTACTACGGTCGCTACAAGACGTTCTCGGCCACGATTCCCGCCGTTGCCAATGCGGGGACGTACAATGCCAAGTTCCGCATCACGAAGGTGAATGGACAGGACAACGAAGACCCCTCGGGCGTGACGGAGCAGCCGGTGACTTATCTGTCGGAGATACCCGTGCACAAGCCCCTCGTGGAGGAGTACACCGGCACATGGTGCCAGTACTGTCCCCGTGCCTTGGCCGGTATGGAGAAACTGTCGGACACGAACGGAGAGGACTTCATCGGTATAGCCTACCACGTGATGGACGAAATGTCGTTCACCGCCTCTGCCTACCTGCCTGCCGATCCCAGCGGACTGCCCTCGGTGTTCATCGACCGCGTAAAGGACTTCGCCCCCATATCGGGACAGAGTGACTGGGAGAGCCGCCGCAATATTATCGCCCCGGCTAACATCGAGGTGCGTGCCGAATGGGCCGATGAGGCAAAGACCAAGATTCAGTCTACCAGTACCACTTCCTTCATCCGCGACTTCGCCGACAACATCTACCAGTTGAGTTACGTGCTCATCGCCAACGACTTGTACGATGCCGACTGGCGACAGGCGAATGCCCTGTCGGGCTCTGCAACCACTGGCGATCCCTATCTGGACAAGTACATTAAGGCCTCCAACCCCATCAAGGGCCTTCACTACAACGAGGTGGCCCTTGACCAGGCAACCGAGAAGGGAGCCGGCCTGCCGGGCAGCCTGCCCTCCAGTGTCAAGGGCTACGTGCCCTACGAGCATGAGTTCACCTTCGACATTGCCAACAATGAACTGCCTATCAACAAGGAAAAACTGGAAGTGGTGGTCGTCCTGCTCAATACCGCGACGGGCGAAGTAGTGAATTGCAACAAGGCGCACGTCACCGACGCCACGGGCATCGGAGAAGTTGAAAGTTCAACGTTGAAAGTTGAAAGTTCAACGTACGATTTAGCGGGCCGTCGCATCGTGAAGCCCACCAAGGGCATCTACATAGAGAACGGAAAGAAGATAGTAAAATAACTTAAACTCGAAAAGACTATGAAACGTATTGCATTGCTTCTTTTTATTCTTCACTCTTCACTCTTTCGCCCAACTGCCTTCGGTCACGCTGAAGACGATGGACGGGCAGACGGTGAAGACCGACACGCTGAACAACCAGGGACGGCCCTTCATCATCTCCTTCTTCGCCACCTGGTGCAAGCCCTGCAACCGCGAGTTGAGCGCCATACAGGAGGTCTACGACGAGTGGAAGGACGAGACGGGAGTGAAACTCTACGCCGTCAGCATCGACCAGGCACAGAACATCAACAAGGTGAAGCCCCTCGTGGACGAACACGGATGGGAGTACGACGTGCTGCTCGACCCGAACAGCGACCTGCGCCGCGCCTTGGGCATACAGATGATTCCCTTCACACTCATCGTCGACGGCAAGGGCAAAATCGTGCACAAACACAACGGCTACACCGACGGCGCGGAGGAGGAACTCATCGAGAAGGTGAGAGAGTTGAAAGTTGAAAATTGAAAGTTGAAAGTTTATGAAGCGTCCCTATAAGATTGTACGTTTGGCTACATTGTTGATAACTTTCAACTTTCAACTTTCAATTTTCAACTTAAATGCGCAGGTGGTCGTGACGGGCAGTGTGCAGAGCGACATGCTCCTGCCCAACAAGGACACCGAGACCGGATTCGTGAAGGGCAACGCCTCGGGTGGGTACGAGGACGACTTCATGACCAACACCTACGCCGACGTGAACCTCCAGTCGAAGTACGTCGACGCCGGAGCCCGATTCGAATTCACCCAGTTCCCCCTGCCCGGCTTCAACGACCGCTACAACGACTTCAAGGGCTGGGGCATACCGAACGTCTTCGTCAAGGGTAAACTGAAGAACCTGGAGATAACCGCCGGTTCGTTTTACGAGCAGTTCGGCTCGGGCTTCATCCTCCGCACCTACGAGGAACGCTCCCTCGGCATCGACAACTCCCTCCTGGGCGGCAGGGTAGTGTACACCCCCTACAAGGGCATCACCGTGAAGGCACTGGCCGGCGTGCAGCGCACCTACTGGAAGTTGGAGAAAAACACCGTCAGCGGCGGCGACCTGGAACTGAACCTCGACGAATGGATACGCCCCATGCAGCAGGGAGGCACCCGCCTGCTCCTGGGCGCCTCGTGGGTGAATAAGCACGAGAGGGACGAGTTCGTCATGGCCGACCCGACCCATCGCTACAACTTCCCCACCTTCGTCAATGCCTTCGATGTGCGTACCAACCTGCAGACCCACGGCTTCGGCCTCCTGGCCGAATACGCCTTCAAGACGCAGGACCCCACGCGCATCAACGGCTACAACTACGACCGCGGCCAGGTGGGCATGCTCTCCGCCTCCTATTCGAAGAAGGGCATGAGTTTCCTGGCACAGGCCAAGCGCTCAAAACTGATGGACTTCCGCAGCCAGCGCAATGTCGACCGTCTCTCGCGCGCGGCCTACATCAACCATCTGCCCGCCTTC
>JAFSXQ010000213.1 GCA_017444005.1 Bacteroidaceae bacterium
GCCAACAAAGCCTACATGCTCATCCGCTCCGGCAACGTGCCCGACGCGCTGTGGAAGGATGATAGCAGTTTCGCAAGAGAATATATCGCCATCGAAGGGATAAGCGACATCGAGGATTACGTGGAGCCATCACGCGCCGCCGACACGCGAACCTATAACTTGAAAGGACAAGTCGTTAACGGCAGCGGTTCGCTTCCGCCAGGCATCTACATCCGCAACGGAAGAAAATTTGTGGTAAATTAAAATCAAGGATTGATGAAGCAATTATATAACTATATCGTTTTATGCACATGCGCCTTGCTGGTGGCGTGTACCGACGAGGGCACACCGACAGGGATGACCGACCCGGCTGCGATAAGTTTCTCGACGGGAATCTACGCCCCGGCCACCCGTGTGACAACGGGTAGCATCAGCAACCTCGATGCCTTGAAGGCCGTGCCCGAAGGCTTCGGTGTGTGGGGGTATCTGACGGATGACCTAGACTATACAACGGCATTCTCTACGGAGGCCTATAACTTCTTCATGCAGAACCAACAGGTAACTTGGGACCGGCAGTGGGCGGAGCGGAACAGCGACGGAACCATCAAGACCGATGGGGACGGCAACGAGATATGGCACAGGGACTGGGTCTACTCGCCCCTGAAGTACTGGCCGAACTCGACGAACAACGCCACGCCGCGCCGTATCTCGTTCTTTGCCTACGCCCCTTACGTGGCAGAGCCTGGGGCCACATACGGTGTCACCAACTTTGTTCGCGCCGACGACAAGACGCCCCACGTCATCTACAAATTAGGCGAACCCGATGAGCAGGTAGACCTGTTGTGGGCCAACTGTATGAACGCCACCCGCAACGGCAACGGACTGATAGAGGTGACCACCAGTGGCTCGCCGGCCACCACCACCCTGGAATACCAGAAGGTTCCCCTGACATTCCGGCATGCACTCTCGGCCGTCGACATCTACGTGCAGCGCGTCTACGACGAACCGGCCTACACGGGCAAGATTCCCGACGTGGTGCTCTACCCCACCCTCTATATCAGCAAACTGGAACTGAAGTCTGCAGCACCGGTCAGTGGCAAGAATGCGCTCCAGAAGTCGGGCAAACTCAGTCTGATCGACGGCACATGGGAAGACGACGGTACCTGGGTTGGCGGCAAAGACGTGAGTGCCCCCGATGTCACGCTGACCTATCCCGAACGCATGATAAACGACACCATCCGCGGTACCACCCAGACCGCAGAGGACTATATCCGCGATGTGGAACTGGACAAGTGGAAGTGGATCCTGGACACGCATAACACAGCCACCACTGATGATGATGAATGGGTGGATGCCACCACCATCACCGACGAGCAGTTGAAAGCAGAGCCTGACCGCTGGCGGAGTGCCTACGGTCTGAGCGAGGACGAGCGCCATCTGTTCAAGGACAGTTACACCCAGATGTTCCTGCCGCGGAAGGTGACGCTTGTACCCACGCTCACCTACTCGATGGTTGTGCGTGACGATGCACTGGAACAGAACTACCTCACCGACTCTGAAGGCCACCGATACACCCGCATCGTCAACACGGTGACCGGCAACTCGACCACCCTCGACCTGGTGGCGGGCAAACGCTATACGCTGCTCATACGGGTTTCCCCCGAACACATTACGTTCGAAGTGGTCAGCATCACAGACTGGGACTTCCCCATACGCTATAAGCCTGTGGTGGTGACCGGCTATGAAGAAGAGAACATCGGACACATATTGAATGAACAATGAATAATGAAGGATGAAGAATGGAGCAACTGCTATGAGTAAAGGCTATATACATATTATATTGTTCGCTTGTGCGATGCTGGTTGGTTGCGCTGACGAGTTGACAGAACGATCAGCGGAACAGGACACTCCGTCGGGGTTGCTGTTCAGCGTATCGACCACCGAACTGGGCGACGAGGTGATGGCCATCGGCAGCACGCGCGCCGGAGCGCCTGCGGCAATGAGCCAGCAGGCACTGCAGACCAACCGCTTCGTGGAGCACCCGCTCGAGGGGGACAACCCCTGGGGGCTGAAGGTGCAGCGCCAGCCCCTGCCGCTGGTGGGCATCCACAGCGCCGCCGTTTCTGTGCCTGCGATATCATCGCAGGCAGCAATCGAAACCCGCGCTGCCGCCAACGAAATCGTCCTTAAAGACATCTCCAACTTCCACGACTCGCTCACCATCTGGGGCTATACCGACCAGACAGCCCCCAAGGTCACCCTCTTCGACCAGATTCTGCTGACCAAGGTGCGCAACTGGCGCAACTCGGTGGAGTGGCCCTATGGCCAGGGCGACTACATGCGCTTCTATGCCGTGTCGCCCTCCCTGGAGACCGTCAACATATCGGCATCGGGGTCCATCGGTTATGATACGCCCCCCACCCTCACCTACACCCTGCCGGAGGAGGCCACCGAACTGCAGGACGTGCTTTATGGCGAGTCGGAGGTCATCTCCATTGCCAGCGGTCCGGCAGGTTCCGTCACCACCAACCCCAAGGAGGAAAACCTGGGTAAGGACAACAAGTTCGTCACCCTCAACTTCCGCCATATCACCACAGCCGTCCGCTTCTCGCAGGGTGTCATTCCTGAAAACCTCCGCATCCGGGAAATCAGCCTACAGGGTGTCTATACCAAGGGGGTATTCCATCCGGCCACGAACGACGCGGCCACCAACACCACGGGTACATGGGACGGTCAGGCCATTGCCGCAAACTACAGCATTGAGTCAAAGGCCGACGACTCTTACCTCGACGGCGGCAAGGTGCTGTTCATGATTCCGCAGACCCTGCCCGGCAGCGCCAAACTGCAGATAAAACTGGTTGATACGAAGGGAACAGACGACACAGTCGACGACAAGGAACACACCGTGGAGTGCTCCCTCACCGGTGACGTGTGGAAGAAGGGTTACACCGTGAACTACAAGATTACCATCGGTGAACTGGAGGAAGGCTATTATTTCGAGACCGAAAGCACTACAGGGGAACTGGAGCACAGCAACGTCCCCGTCAGTGGCTCAGCCACCGTTCATAGTTACCACCTCTACAACGACTATTCGTCGGGCACAGTCGTACCGGCCTACCGCCCGGTAACGTGGCAGTTGGCTGACAATCCCTATTCCACCGATATAGATCATGAAAATATCGAGGATAAGGAATTCAAGAACACACGACCTACCTGGCTCACCGACTTCCACGGCGTACTCACCAGTGGCGGCACGGACTACGAAGGCGGCCGCTATGCCACCGCTTCCTTCACCCTGGCACGTCAGGAGATGACCAAGAGCACCTCGCATGATGTGGTGCTAGACGAGAATAGCGGTGCGGGTTATGCTGCCAGTGGCCTGGATCTGTCAACACACTATCCGTATCGAACAGCCAAAGGGGCTACCGAGACGGCCAACTGCTATATCATCAACCGCAAAGGCTCGTATAATTTCCCATTGGTCTATGGAAATAAAGCCACAGATGGAGCAGAGCCCGCTTGCTTTAAGGACCATACTGGAACAACGATTGCGTATAGAAGAATTGAAGATCAGATGAAGGCCAAGAACCCGGCAGCAGACGTCTATGAAACGATTGTGGCGAATGAAAGCCGGAAGCGTACCAGTTATACCTGGGAGGCGGCAACCAATACGACCCGACAGACATTGCGTCCCGTCCTTCTCTGGCAAGATGTAGATGGACTCATCACCGGTGTAGGTTTTAACTCTACGGAAATCAATTTCACTATTGGAAAGGCAGAACCTGGCAATGCCGTCATTGCCTTGCAGGGGCGTAAGGAAACAGAATATCAGAAATCTACCGACAGCGGTGAAACCTGGAGCCTTGATACCAGTCAGGGCACAGGCGGTTATGAATATGGCGAGTGGGAGACCCTTTGGACATGGCATATCTGGATGACCGACGAGGTCTATCGCAATGAAGGCCAGGAGGATCAGGTGTCATTCGATGCCTACTATGTCAATGGTTCTAAGGATAAAGACCAAGCCGACCACGTCGTTCAGTTGAAAGATGCCTACGATGCTAACACGGCCCAAATCCTGCCCGTCAACCTGGGTTGGGTGCCCGATGAAATGGAATTCGGACTGTTTGAGAAGCGCGAGGTGTGGGTGAAACTGAAGCAGACCACCAGCAACAAGACGGCAACGGTGAAGATTACGCAGCATGCACGCCAGTCGCTCTATACCGGCACAGGCACCATATACCAGTGGGGCCGTCCCACAGCCTTCCCTGCCTTCCGCACCATCGACGGAGCCCGCCGCACCATCTACGACATCGACGGCAACGATATCACCGACCGCTTCACCATGGAGCAGTCCACCGGTGCAGGCGATGCCATCGCCAATCCCTACAAGGTCTTGCAGTGGACAAGCAATGCCGATGCGTGGTTCGATGTCGGCAGTACCGACTATGCCACAGCCAACGCCATGTGGAATTCAACAACGAAGACCGTCTACGATCCCTGTCCGCCCGGCTTCCGCGTGCCGCCTGTCAACACCTTCACCGGGTTCTCTAAGACAGGAGCAACAGTGCAGAGCGGTGCAGGTCAACTGAATATGTGGCCTGAGACGATAGATGCTGCCGGCACGACGCAGAAGAGCGGCGAGCGCCTCAAGGGCGGTTACTTCTACTGCAAGCCTCACACAGGAGACATCCCCGCTGGAGACCGCTACGAACCTATGGTCTATATGCCCGCCACTGGCGAGTTCCACGGCAACAAGACCGTGGGCACGATGATGAGCGATGCCTCATACCAACTCAACCAGATCAACGGCATCTTCTGGACGTCGGACTACAAGAACGATGCCACGTCGAAGTGCTGCTTCCTGTGGATAACGCCGGAGCAGTCCTTCTCTGCCGGAACGGAGGAGAAGCCCGTCATCGGCTTCTTCGACACCGATCACAAGCAGAACTACTACGGCTCCCTGCGCGGCATTCGGCCGATGGGGGCTACTCCGTAGCCAGCAGGCGGGCGATGCGGTTCAGTTCTTCGAACTCCCTCTTCCCGAGGTGGCGGCGAGGGTCGTAATCCCAGGGACAGAGCAGGAGGAGGTAGCCGTCAGCCACGGCATCTATCTCGTCGCCGGGTGGTTTGAAGTAAGGCCCGAACCCAATTCCGTCAATCCTTACATGAAGGAGGTGCTCAGACATGAGCACCTCCTTCAGCGCTTTTTCCCCCGGGCTGATGAAGGGGGAGATGATGACGGCTCCATCCAGTGCTTTCCGGTGCAACCCAGCGATGAGGGCAGCCAGGCTGTCTCCCTCGCAACTGCGCGAGATGCGCACCGCGACGCTGCGTCGTGTCTGTGCCTGCGATGGTTGGAGAGCCTGCGATATTATCGCAGGCACAGGAAC
>JAFSXQ010000214.1 GCA_017444005.1 Bacteroidaceae bacterium
ATTCTTTTTCATGATTAAATACCAAGTTTAGCGTTATACTCTTGCAGTGTCTTCAACTGGTCGACACGTACGTGGATGAAGTTCTCAATACCGGCAGCCTTCAGGTCCTCGGAGCAAGCGGGAGCACCGGCCACTACGAACATAGCGCGGCCGTCCAGATACTTGAAGGCGGGGATGGCATACTCGGCATACTCGTCGTCGCTGGAACACAGCACCACGATGTCGGCACCGGCCTTCAGGGCTGCGTCGACACCCTCCTCTACGGTGGGGAAGCCCAGGTTGTCGATAACCTGATAACCGGCAGCGGCGAGGAAGTTGCACGAGAACTGGGCACGAGCCTGACGCATGGCCAGGTTGCCGATGGTGAGCATGAAGGCAACGGGTACCTTCTTGGCCTTCTCGGTCGTGAGGCGCAGAGTCTCGAAGTCGCTGGCCAGACGGCTGGTGTGCAGAGCGGGCACGTCGGCATCGCCAGAGTGCTTGCAGGCGCAGTTGGGGGCCAGAGGCTCCTTGCCTTCGTTCTTCTCGGTGAAGTTGGGGAACTGGTTGGTACCGAGCAGGAACTCCTTGCGCTTGCCGGCATTGGCGTGGCGAGCCTTGTCGGTGTCGTTGATGGCCTGCTGGATGGTACCGGCCTTGACGGCAGCCAGGAAACCACCCTCCTCCTCTACGGCGAGGAACAGTTTCCAACCTTCCTTGGCGATGGCGGTAGTCAGTTCTTCTACGAAATAGGAACCGCCCGATACGTCGACAATCTTGTCGAAGTGGCACTCCTCCTTCAGCAGCAACTGCTGGTTGCGGGCAATGCGCTCGGCAAAGTCGGTGGGCACCTCGTAGGGTGTGTCGAACGGGGTGACAACCATCGAGTGGATGCCAGCCAGGGCGGCCGACATGGCTTCGGTCTGCGAACGCAGCATGTTCACGTACGAGTCGAACACGGTCTGGTTGTAGGTCGTGGTCGAGGCATTGATGCACATCTGGCAGGCGCAGTCGCACTTGGGCTCGTACTGCTTCACAATCTGTGCCCACAGCATGCGGGCGGCGCGGAACTTGGCAATCTCCATGAAGTAGTTGCCGCCGATACCCATGTAGAACTTAATCTTCTTGGCAGCCAGGTCGACGGGTACGCCGGCCTCCACCATCTCGTCCAGGTACTCCTTACCCCAGGCCAGGGCATAGCCCAGTTCCTGGTAGACGTAGGCGCCCGAGTTGCAGAGCAGGTCGGAGTGAACCATCACGCAGCGCAGGCCGGGATAGTCCTTCAGTTTCTCTACGAGTACGGGCATCTGGGGCAGCAGCATGGTGGTGTCCTTACCCTTCATGAGCATGCGCTCGATGGGATCAAAACCGATGCCGCCCACCAGGGCCTCCTTCTGGTAGCCCTTCTCCTCGAAATAGGCCAGCAGGATGTCCGTCAGTTCCACAACGTGGCGCTGGCAGGTGCGGTAACTTACCTCCACGCAGTCGAGCAGGATGCCGTTGAGCAGTTGCTCCACGAACTCCTTGCTGACCTTCTCGCCGGGGATGCGGAACCCGATGGAGTTCACGCCGCGGTTCAGGATGTCCAGCGCCTTTGCGTTAGCGGCCTTGGCATCGTCGGCAACGATGTTCTGGCGCACGTACCACTGGTTGTCGGCCTTCTTGTTGCCTCTCACGAATGGGAACTCGCCCGGCAGGGCGTTGACGAGGGGCAATTTGTCCACGTCTTCCTTCCTGTAGAAGGGTTCCATGGAGAAACCTTCGTTGGTTCTCCACACCATCTTCTTCTGATAATCAGCACCTTTGAGGTCAACCTCAATCTTGTCACGCCATTCCTGGCGCGAGGGCGCAGTAAAGTCAGAGAAGAGTTTCTCTGTCTGTTTTTCCATATCTCTATCTATATATAAAGTGTGTAAAGTGCCACAAAGATAAACAAAAACGATGTCTTTACAAAATTTACTCCTCAAAACTTTCAATAATGCGGCACAAAATAAAAAATCCCCCGACGAACGCGCTGGTTTCGTCGGGGGGAATATCCATTGGAGTATGTGCTGATGCCGCGGAGTCTTATACGAGATGGCGGATGATGTCCTCGCGGTTGCCGGGCAGCAGGTCGATGACGGGGATTTCAATCATCGTGTAGCAACCGGGCTGCTGCTTCATGGAGGCGCGGGCCACGTTGACGAGCACCTGGGCCGTCAGGGCGGGGTTGTTGATTTTCATGTTGAACTCGAAGAGTTGGTTGTGGGTCTGACCGCTGACACCCTTGCGCACGAGGTTCACGCCGTGCCCCACGTCGTTCAGGGCGTCCACGCTGTCCACCTGGAACACGTGGGTCTCGTCCGAGGCAAAGTAGGGGTCGGCCTTGATGGCCTTTGTCACTTCGTCGAGGTCGGCACCTTCTTCAAGTTCCACATACACCATGCGGCGATGGATGCCCTGGCCCACGGGGATGGTCATCGAGAGGGCATCCTTGACGCCCTGCTTCGAGCGGACGCAGACGCTGTGGCCCATCGAGCGGCCGGGACCGAAGTTGGTGTACGAGATGCCCTTCGGGGCGAGGCTCTCCATGAGGGTGCGCACGACGCTGTCCGAGCCCGGGTCCCATCCGGCGGAGATGATGCTGACGGCCCCTCCCTGCTTGGCGGCCTTGTCGAGCGAGCGGCGCAGGTCGACAATCTGGCCGTGGATGTCAAACGAGTCGACGGTGTTGATGCCCTTGGCCAGGTACTGCACGGCGTACTCCTCGACCGAGCGGGTCGGAGTGGCCAGGATGGCTACGTCCACGTGTCCCAGTTCGTCGATGTCCTTCACCACTTTATACTCTGCCAGTTCCTTGGGGCAGTTCTCTGCTCCCTTGCGGCGCACCACGCCGGCCACCTCCATGTCGGGGGCCTCCTGCAGGGCCTGCAGGGCGTACTTTCCAATGTTGCCATAACCTACGATGGCCACTTTAATCTTCTTTTCCATAATACCTATTAATTCTTAATTCTTCTTTTTTAATTCTTAATTTTCAACAGAGAACATCGGGTCCCAGGCAGGCAGCCGGACGGGCTTCTGCTTCAAGAGGTCGAGGATGTTGGCGGGGATGTACTTCCGGTTCACCACCACGCGGAACATGTATTCGCGGAACCACTCGTCGGTCATGATGAGGTGACCGCTGTAGCCGTAGGTCGGGCCCCAGGAGTTCTCCACCTTCCACTTTGTGGGCCGTCCGTCCTTGTCGAGGTCCACGGCCACGAGGGTCATGGCGTGGCTGGAGCCGGAGTCGCGCGTCTGTATGCGCTGCTTCTTCGTCATGCCGAACTGGGTACCGAAGAGGTCGGCGTAGTCGTAGTTGTTGACGTCCAGCAGGCCGTTTGCGCGGTTCAGTTGTTTGCCCACGTCGCACGAGAAGTACATCGGCACACTGTCGCGGAGCGAGGCAATGGCCAGCGGGGCCAGGTCGTCGATGGAGAGGTTCAGGTAGAGCCAGTTGTGGCCGTCGTACATGTGGCGGTCCATGTCTATCTCGTATACCTTATTATAGGGGCGACTGGGGTCGTTCATCAGCATCACATAGTCCTGGTTCAGGTCCTCTTCGGGGGCGCACACCTCTTTGTAGAACGACAGGGGTGTGTATTTCTTCGGTTCGCTCAGGTACTTGCCCTTCTTGTCCTTTGGCGCCCAAGTGAACTCCCGCACGGGTTCGCCGTAGGCCATGACGAGCATCTTGTAGACCACCTGCAGTTGCTCCACCTTGTAGGCCTCCAGTTGCTTCACGCTCTGTCCGGCTTCGCTCCGTTCGCGGATGTTGATGGCTATCTCGCGCAACTTACGCTTCAAGTGGCCGTTGAATTCGCTGGTCGAGTTCGAGACGTAGGTCTCCTGCATGACATCCTTGGGCACCAGACCGTACTTCGTCACCAGGTCGGCCACGCCCGTGTAGGTGCCGCCGTCCGAGATGGGGTTCTGCATCAGCCACTGCACCTGCTGCGAGTCGATGTCCTGCCGGCGCGTGTCAATGATGCCCTGCAGGAAGAGGTTCGACTTCTCCAACTGGTCGTAGAAGAACGTGTAGACGTGACTGAACATGAAGCCCTCGATGCCCAG
>JAFSXQ010000215.1 GCA_017444005.1 Bacteroidaceae bacterium
CGGCGTCGGCGTAGAGTCGGATGGCGGCGTTCATCACCTGCGAGTGGTCCTTGCGGGTCTTCTTTCCGGCCACGAGTTGCTTCAGACGCGACAGCGAGCGGAACGGGTCGACAACGACCTTGCCCACGTCGGAGTCGCGGCGCAGATACAACTGACCCTCGGTGATGTAACCCGTGTTATCGGGCACGGCGTGCGTGATGTCGCCACCGCTGAGCGTGGTCACGGCGATGATGGTGATGGAGCCGCCACCAGCGCTCTCGGGGAACTGCACGGCCTTCTCGTAAATCTTGGCCAGGTCGCTGTAGAGCGAACCGGGCATGGAGTCCTTCGAAGGAATCTGGTCCATACGGTTCGACACAATGGAGAGCGAGTCGGCGTACGAGGTCATGTCCGTCAGCAGAACGAGCACCGTCTCGTGCTTCTCCACGGCGAAGTACTCGGCAGCCGTCAGGGCCATGTCGGGAATGAGCAGACGCTCCACGGCCGGGTCCTCGGTGGTGTTGATGAACGAGATGATACGGTCCAGTGCACCGGCGTTGGAGAACGTGTTGCGGAAGAAGTAGTAGTCGTCGTTCGTCATACCCATACCGCCCAGGATAATCTTGTCGGCCTTGGCACGCATGGCCACGAGGGCCATCACCTCGTTGAACGGCTGGTCGGGGTCGGCGAAGAAGGGAATCTTCTGACCCGAGACGAGCGTGTTGTTCAGGTCGATACCGGCAATACCCGTGGCGATGAGTTCGCTGGGCTGCTTGCGGCGCACGGGGTTCACCGAGGGACCGCCGATTTCCACTTCCTTGCCCTCAATCTCCGGTCCGCCGTCGATGGGCTGTCCGTAGGCGTTGAAGAAACGGCCTGCCAACTGGTCGCTGACCTTCAAAGAGGGAGCCTTGCCCAGGAAGGTGACTTCGGCATTGGTGGGGATGCCGCCCGTGCCCTCGAACACCTGCAGGGTGACGTCGTCGCCCATGATCTTCACCACCTGGGCCAGTCGGCCGTTGATGGTGGCCAGTTCGTCGTAGCCCACGCCCTTTGCCTTCAGCGAGCAGGTGGCCTTCGTAATCTGGCTTATCTGTGTATATACTTTCTGAAATGCTGTTGCCATATTCTAATAGTTGAAAGTTGAAAATTGAAAATTGTAAATATAGAGCCGTCTGTCATGCTACATTGCGCAGCCAACTTGCAACTTTCAACTTTCAATTTTCAACTGGTTATAAATTTGCTTGATGTAGTCGTAATACTGCTCGCTCTTGTACTGTGAGTAGTTCATCTGCTTGCACAGGTTAATCAACTTCTTGAAGTAGTCGGTCACCTGCTCGAAGGTTTCGAACTTGAATTCCTTTTCGCAGATTTCCGTCACCAGGTTCAGGATTTCCTCCTGGCGCTCCAGGGGCGTCACGGCGTCCACTTCGTCGAAGGCATCCTGCTGCAGGATGACGTAGTCGATGATTTCCGACTTCCAGAACGTCACGTGGTAGTCAACGGGCACGCCGTCGTCGCCCAGGATGTTGATCTGTTCGGCAATCTCCTTACCGCGCTGCATACGGGTCTTCAGGTTGAGCACCTTCGGAATCCACTCCTCGTTGATGTGTCCCTTGATGTACTCGGCAAACTCGGGATACTCGAGATACTTCGAATACGAGTCGATGGGGTTCACGGCCGGGTAGCGCTTCTTGTCGGCGCGGTCCTGCTCCAGGGCGTAGAAGCAACGGGCCACCTTCTTGGTGTTCTCCGTCACGGGCTCCTTCAGGTTACCACCGGCGGGCGACACGGTTCCGAGGAACGTCACACTGCCCACCTCGCCGTTGCGCAGGTAAACATATCCGGCACGGCCGTAGAAGTTCGAAATCAGGGCACCGAGGTCCATGGGGAAGGCATCGGGGCCGGGCAGTTCCTCCATGCGGTTCGACATCTCGCGCAGGGCCTGCGCCCAGCGGCTGGTGGAGTCGGCCATCAGGAGGACGCGCAGACCCATCGAGCGGTAGTACTCGGCCATCGTCATAGCCGTGTAGACGGAAGCCTCACGGGCAGCCACGGGCATGTTCGACGTGTTAGCGATGATGATGGTGCGCTCCATCAGTTTGCGGCCCGTGTGGGGGTCGACGAGTTCGGGGAACTCGGTGAAGATTTCCACCACCTCGTTGGCACGCTCACCGCAGGCGGCGATAATCACGATGTCGGCCTCGGCCTGCTTCGAGATGGCGTGCTGCAGCACCGTCTTACCCGTACCGAAGGGACCGGGGATGAAGCCCGTGCCGCCCTCCACGATGGGGTTCATGGTGTCGATGGTGCGGACGCCCGTCTCCAAGAGTTTGAAGGGGCGGGGCTTCTGCTTGTAGTTCGTCATGGCGAACTTCACGGGCCAGTGCTGCACCATGTCCACCTTCACCTCACGGCCCTGCTCGTCCAGGAGCACGGCGATGGTGTCGTGAATCTTGTACTGGCCCTTGGCGGCGATGCTCTTCACAGTGGCCACGCCCTTCAACTGGAAGGGCACCATGATCTTCAGCGGTTGGTGGTTCTCCTCCACCCGGCCCAGCCAGTCGCTCTCCTGCACCCGGTCGCCCACCTTGGCCAGGGGCTCGAAGTCCCAAAGGCGCTCGGCGTCGAGAGGCTCTGTGTACTGACCGCGACGCAGGAAGACGCCCTCCATCTTGTCGAGGTCGTTCTGCAGACCGTCGTAGTTCTTACTCAGCATACCCGGGCCAAGTTGGATCTCCAGCATGTGGCCCGTAAACTCGGCCTCGGCGCCCACCTTCAGTCCGCGGGTGCTCTCGAACACCTGCACGTAGACGTCCTGGCCGATGACCTTGATGACCTCGGCCATCAGGCGGTCGCCGCCCGTCGTGATGTAGCATATCTCTCCCTGCTGCACGGGCCCGTCCACACGGAGGGTGACCATGTTGGAGACTACGCCACTAACTTTTCCTTTTGTCATAATATTATAATCTTTACTTTTATTCTCATATTTTTTTTCAACAACGAATTACACGAATTTCACGAATTATTGGCATACGCCCTTGCGCATCGCCGTAGGCAATTCGTGAAATTCGTGTAATTCGTTGTTGAAAAAACCACAGTCATAGTCTTTATTTCCGTATAAATTCAGAAGGTACTTCAGCCTCGCTGCGCAGGTCGCTGATGATCTGTTCGAAGGTCTCGCGGCCCTGTTCCACGTCCAGGTGCGACCAGCGCTCCTGAATTTCCAGTTGGCACAGGTAGGCAAAGACGGCCTCCACGGAGAACGTGTCGGCAAAGGTCTCCGTCGCCAGCCACTCCCACTTCAGGGCGTCCAGCATGCGCTCCTTGCGCACGGGGTCGTCCTCGTCCACGATTTTCATCACCTGGGGCACGAAGTCGTAGAGCCCGGACAGGCCGAAGTCGCGCTGCTCGCTGGTGCGAAGCATGTCGGCCACCTCGCCCTCGCCCTTCACGTAGTCGCGCACGTTCCAGCCCTGCCGGCGGGCTATCATGGCCGTCATTAGGTTCGTCACGTCCAGGTTCATGCGGTACCAGCGGCGCATCAGTCCGTCCTTGCAGTTGCGGGTGCAGTGCTCGTAGTAGCGCAGCAGCATCTCGTCCTCGGCGTACCAGCCTTCGCGGTCGTGGTTCTGGGCATAGTCGCGCACGAACTGGAGCATGAACCCGGGGTACGCGGTCTGTCCCACTTCCACTTCATCGGCCTTTGCGATGAGTTCCAGCAGTCCGTCGCGGTCCAGGTTGCCGTTCTCCTCCAGCCCGGCCTCCGGGTTGCGCAGCAGGGCCACCAGGTTGCGGCAGTCGTGCTGCAGGAACAGGAACTGGAGCAGACGTTCGTCCCTCCGGCCCAGTTCGGCCTGCAGTTCCTGTCGCAGTGCGGCGATGGAGTAGCCCGGTTCGGTGTCCGAAAGTTTCAGTTCGGGCAGGCCGGCCATTATGCAATAGTAGTTAGCCATCTCAGAACAGCATTTCCACCAGTTGCGGACGCAGGAAGGCCTTGAAGTAGGCCTCGAACTCCTCCTTGCCGAACTGCACCTTGTACGAACCGTCCTGGGGCTGGATGGTGAAGAGGCAGTCCACGCCGTTCACCTTCTCTATCTTCACACCCTTGTCCAGCAGTGCCTTGGCGTGCTGCATGAAGTAGGCCTTCAGGCCCTCGGCATCCTGGGCGCTGATGACGGCGGGTTCGTCGCCCGTCCACTTCTCGGCCAGGCTCACGGCGAACTTGCCCAGGAAGTCCTTGTCCTCGGCCAGTCGGTTCACTTCCTCGCCAATCACCTTGTCCGTCAGCACGTTGGCAATCTCGCTCTTCAGTGCGTTCAGGGCCTGGCCCGTGTACAACTTCAGTTCGTTCCGGGTGTTCGTGTCCAACTCCGTGGCCTTCTTCCGGGCCACCTGTCCGATGGTCTCGGCCTGTTCCCGAGCCTCGGCCACGATTTTCTCGGCCTGCTGGCGGGCTTCGGCTATGATGCGCTCTGCCTCCTGCTGGCCTTTCTCAACTCCCTCACGGTAAATCTTTTCTGTGAGTTCTTGAATCTTTTCCATGTCTATGCGTAAATTTATATTGTTATTTCACGGCGCGAAGGTACAAAAAATAATTCGCACGGCCAAATAATATAGATAATAAATATAAAGAGGTATGGTCCTTTTTTCGTTTTTATCTCGCCATTTACCCCGCCATTCCATGTAACGTTTCATGGCTTTGGCATACTATCTAAAGAGTACTCACTTCTTTGTATTTTGCATAATCCTGTACCTTGTGGAGCGGATGGCCTCTTGGGTGATGCCCATGATGCGGTGCACGTCCCTGTCTTCCATACCCATTTCGTAGAGGATGAGGATGAGGGTGTTCTTTGCTGGCAAAACGACTAAAGGTCGAGCGGTGGGCGGTCTTGGGTTGATATTTCTTCTGGAGGCGGATGTAGACGTTCATTGCTCTCGGTTTTGTCACAATCGAAATATACATTCGTCTGCGTTTTATCGTAAAGAA
>JAFSXQ010000216.1 GCA_017444005.1 Bacteroidaceae bacterium
CGGAAGTGCGAGAGCACAAAAAGTGAGCGTTCCCGACGTGGAAGCCGTGCCGGGCGAGACGGTCTCGTTTGCCGTCAGTCTCTCTGACGGATTGGCCGATACCTATACGGCAATGACGCTCAATGTCCAATTCCCGGCAACGGGGTTCACCACAACGGGCGCATACACCGTCAGCGCATCGTGGCCTGCTGCATCGGGCGTTGTCGGTGACGTGGATGCTGAGGGGCTGGCCGTGATTCCCTTCTCTTCCGCCAATGTGATTGCCGGGACGGCTGTGGACGATCTGGTAACGGTCAACTTTACGGTAGCCCCGACGGTTGCTATAGGCGAGTATGACGTGACGCTGAAGCAGACGCTGTTTGAATATGGCATCAGCGACAAGGTGTATGCCGCCGACGTTACATTCAAGGTGAAGGTCGTGGCACGGCATAACCTGACACTTGACGAGAACTCTACTGTTGCGCCTGAGGATGCAACGGATGTCAACGTACTTCTGAAGCGCACCATCAAGGCTGGGAACTGGAGCACTATCTGCCTGCCCTTTGCTGTAACAGGCGAGCAGGTGAAAGCCGCCTTTGGCGATGACGTGCAGTTGGCCAAATTTACAGCATGGAGCAGCAGTGAGGACGATGAGGGGGCCATCGTAGGCATAGATGTAAACTTCACCTCCACCGATGCAGCGGATGGGATAGACGCTAATACACCGATGCTGATAAAGACCTCATCGGACATCACGACGGCGACCTTCGAGGGTGTGACATTGGAACCTGACGACGAACCCGTCGTGCAGGTGGGTAAGAAATCATCCGAACGGGGCTATTTCTATGGAACTTACGTAAGCATGAAGGTGCCCGAAGAAAATGTTTTCCTGCGCAACAACAAGTTCTGGTACTCCACCGGCAAGACCACGACCAAGGGCTATCGTGGCTACTTTAAGTTCTATGATGTGCTGGATGCCTATTACGATGTGGCTGGCGTCAGGCTTAATTTCTTCCTGGATGACGTGGAGACCGGCATTGAAGGCGTGAATACGGAGAACGTGAGAGATGGGAAAGGCGAGATTTACAACCTCGGCGGTCAGCGTCTGGGCCGTGTGCAGAAGGGTGTGAACATCGTTAACGGAAAAAAAGTAATGGCAAAATGATGAAGACTATGAAAAAGACATACGTGACACCCATGTGCGACATGGTGTGGACGGACGAATCTGAAATGCTGGCCGTGAGCGGTGTGGAAAGTGACACTGGCCTTGAGTACGGCGGCGTGGACGTCGACGGTAACGCAGACCCCGAAACCCGGGCGCTGTTGTTCCAACTGATCAACTTTGATTTCTAAACTCACGCTTGAATCGTGAATCAATCGGTAGGGTGTGTCAAAACCAATGGCACACCCTCGATTCTTCATAAGGATTCGACGGGAGCAGGCAATATGGCAAAACATGACATGACATGACACAGGGAGGGGTTCCTGTCACACCTTTGCATTGTGCATTGTGCAATAAGAATTATTTACCCACGAAATCCGCGAAATCCACGGATTATATTTCGCCGTCCGCCCGTTTTTTTGTAACTTCGCACCGAGAAAGCGAAAGATGAAGAAACGGATGGCCATAATAGTCTGCCTGGCATTGGCTGCCCTGGCGGCCCGTGCCCAGGTGGGGGAGGACTCGGTGAAGGCCGGGTTCTTCCGCGAATTCTACCATCAGGGCCACCTCGTGCACTGGCTCGATGCCCTGAGCGACCGCACGGTGTATCAGGGTCTGCACGTGGGGCAGTGGGACGAGTCGGGGCAACTGATGTTCTCGGTCGACGGCAACTCGTACCGATGGAACCGCTACTACATCGACGGGTTCCGCGTGGACAACCGATTCACACCGGGCAGCACCAGTTACGTGCCCAACATGGAGCAGTACGACCTGCGCATCAATACACATGCTTCGGTGCTTGACTTCACGCTCGACACCCTCGGTGGCGACTATGCCCAAGTGTCGTGGAACCGGGGCAATCTGGGTGGCATAAACAAGACGACGGAGGGCATCGTGCACCTGTTTCACGGTACGGGCACGGAGGGCGCCTACGACCCACAGACGATTCACAAACGGCAGTACGCGAGGGGGCAGGGCACAGTGGATGTGGCCTACACGCTGAAGGGCCGGAACGGGGAGCGGCTGCGCCAGCACGTGTACGCCAGCACGGGGCAGCAGATGTATCCCAACTACGACCAAAACGGCCTACTGCCCGCCGAACCGCTGTACCCCGCCGACTACTACAAGGTGCAGATGGACGGTCGGTTGCCATCGGGCCGATGGCTTGACCGCCTGGGCTACCTGGTGAACTTCTCGGGCAAGGACAACTACGGTTCGGAGTTCTATTATAACAGGAACGAGGTCATGCAGTTGAACACCTACAGTGCCTCGCTCTATGCCAAGCGTAAAGGCCTGACGACGGGCCTGACCTGGGCCACGAATACGACGCGGCACGACGACCTCGGATTCAGTCGCAACGTCATCGACCAGGACGGCGAGTCGCTGGAGCCCTGGATGGCCGACGGCCGCACCCACGAACTCAGTTGGGCGCTCACCTATAAGAAGCCGTTATTGTCCTGGCTCGCGTTTCAGGCCGACGGCTACAACTCGCTGCTCCGCTTCCGGCCTACGACAGAGCACTTCTCCAACAGCGTTTACAGCCAGCACATGCAGCAAACCGCGCCGACGCCCCTCTACCGATACGACTGGACAAGCCGGGCATTCACCTCGGGCCTGTTGGAGAACCAGGTGGGATTGGTTGCCGAACATACGGCCAAAGGTAAACTTAACCTACGGGGCGAGGTAAACTTAACCTTGGACGGCATGTTGCTGGCCGGGAAGTCGAAGGTTACGCCCAACGTGCAGGCCGCCTTCGCGATGGACTACCGGCCGGTTCGCTGGTTCGAGATAGGTCTGACGCTGGCCCACGACCGCGTGAGTTACAACATCGAGGACATCCGCTACATGAGCAACGACTACATGAACGCCGAGGTCCGTTTCAGCGGCTCCGACCGCCTGCTGACCACGACGGGAGGCGCCCACCACCGCTATGCCCGCCGCCTGTGGCAACCGGCGTACGTGACCCTGGACGTGCCCATCCACTTCCGTTTCGGCCGCCACGAGATAGCCCTGCTGCAGACGTACAAGAAGTTCTACCACACGTGGATGACGCAGTTCATCGACGGCCCTGCGGCCAACGGCTATTACGACGCCGACGGCTACTACTTCCTCAATCCCGGCCAGCACGACTACATCGTCGACTACCAGCCCACCGACCTGATGGGCGGCGGCTTCTTCACCAACACGCCCTACTACATGGCGCAAACCTCGCGCTACACCTATCGCGGACGGCGCTTCCTGTTCAGCCTTTCGTGGCAGTCGATGATGGGCGTGGGCCTCTCGGCGCTGGGCAATGGACCGGCGGCCAACAACATCGGCGTGCTCTCCGAATCGACGGCCAACCCCAATACGTTCAACACCTTGGAGAACGCCGACGGACGGCATCCCGGCGTGGGCCGCCTCGACCAGGACAAAGCCTTCGTCTGCCGCATCTATCTGGCCTACAACGTCTGCCGCTGGCTGCAGTTCGGCATCACGGGTCGATGGACCGACGGGCAGCCCTTTGCCTACTTCAACACCGCCACACAGACCGACGTCCAGGGCGACACGCAGATGGCCATTCGCCCCAGTTGCACGCGAGGCATCAATCCCACGGACGGCGACTTTGGTTGCCGCGAGAGCGCCCTCTTCAACATCGACCTGCACGCCCGCCTGAAATGGGAGGTGAAGCGCCACCCCATGACGCTGGACCTCCTCTGCTACAACCTCTACGACTTCGGGAACGTCTACACCGAGATGTGCTTCCCGCAGGGCGTGCGTGGATTGCAGAGTCGCGGCCCCAACATGACGCTGACCATTCCGCGCGGCATTATCGGAACCCTAAAGATAGCCTTATGAACCGCATCCTCATTCTCTGCACCCTCCTGCTCTGTGCCACGCGTGGCACTGGCCAAAACGATGTGACGTTAAACGTTGTCCCACGCATGGAACAAGCCGATACGACGTGTCACTTCCGTCCCCAGCAACTGGTGGCCCCTGTGGCCCTTATCGCCCTGGGCACTTGGGGCCTGACCGACGACAACCCCGTCGACTGGCTGGCGCAGAAGGCGCGATACGACATGAACCCCGACTGCACGAAGACCAAGGCCGACGAGTACTTGCAGTATGTGCCCACGGGCGTGCACCTGGTGCTGGGCTTCGTGCCCGGCGTGAAGGCCCGGCACAACTTCCGCGACCGCGTGCTGGCCTCTGCGACGGCCAACCTGTTGATGGCCGCCGCCACGAACACCGTGAAATATACGGTCAAGGAACGCCGTCCCGACTCTGGGAAGCGCAATAGTTTCTTCTCCGGCCATACGGCCACGGCCTTCACGGGTGCCGAACTGGTGCGCATCGAGTACGGGTGGGGCTATGGCAGCGCGGCATACGCTGTGGCCACGACCACGGCCTTCCTGCGCGTCTGGAACAAGCGCCACTGGGTGGGCGACGTGGTGGCCGGGGCCGGTGCCGGCATCCTGTGTGCGCAGGCCGGTTACTGGATGCTGCCCGTGTGGAAGCGTGTGCTCGGCATCGAACAGCGCGATGCCCGGCGGCGCATGAAAAAAGAGAATGCCCCCCTGGTGGTGGGCACTCCCTTCTATCTGCCCGACGAGCGGGCCGTCGGGTTGTCGTGCAGTATTGTGCTTTGATTCGGAGGGGAAACCTCCGAACACGGTGGCTATTTGGTGCCGGACACAGTGGCGAACACGAGGCCGGACACGGCGGCTATTTCGTGCCGAAGAGGTCGTCGATGTACTTGTAGAAGGCCGGGTCTTCGCCCACGGTGATGTGGATGATTTTGCCCTCCGGGTCGATGACCATCTTGGTGGGGAAGCCCTCGATGGCGTACTGCTCCTGCAGTTGGGCTGCACTCTCTTCGTCGGTGATGACGTGCAACCAATCCATCTTGTAGGCATCAATGGCCTTGAGCCATGTGTCTTCGTCGTCGCCGAAGTCGATGCTGAGCATCTCGAACAGGCCCTCGTACTTCTCGTAGCAGGCCTTCATGTCGGGTATGCCCTTGACGCACCACTTGCACCACGTGCCCCAGAAGTCCAGCACGACGTACTTGCCGCGCAGGCTGGAGAGCGTAAGCGGATTGCCTTCGGGGTCGTTGAGCGTGAAGTCGGGAGCCTCCTCGCCCTCGCTGGCCACCTGGGCCTGTGCTTCGGCGACGGCGGGTGCGTCTTGAACTGCGTTCTCGTTCTCTTTCTTCTCCTTGTTGGCCGTACAGGCGACCATGACCAGTGCGGTCAGCATGCATAAGAGTGTCTTCTTCATAATGTTATAGGTTGAGTATTTGTTTGACAAGTGGGAATATGTCGCGCTTCAGCACCGTATCGTTCAGGTGGTGCTCGCCGTCGAAGATGCGGAAGTGCTCCGTGCCGTAGGCCTTCTTGAACTCGGGTTGGCAGTTGACGAACTTGTCGTTCTTGCCAAAGAAACCCCACACGAGGGCCTTCTCTTCGGCCGTCACCCGGCTGAACGAAGTCTTCTCCACCTCGCGGAACTGGGCTATCATTGCCTTGTCCACCTTGAAGTCCCGTGCGCCGTCCTGCCGTTTGTTCAGGAACTCATGGCGGCCCATCCCCTGGAAGGTCAGATGCTTGGCCATGTGGAACGAGGGGTTGACCAGGATGCGCGGCGTGCCGTACATCTGTTCGGCGTACATGGCACCCATCGATGTGCCGACGATGAGGTCGGGCTGCTCCTGTGCCACCAGTGCCTTCAGGAAGGCCAGCGCCTCCTGGGGCATGATGGGCAGGTCGGGCGAAACGACTTCTACGCCATACTCATAGAGCATGTTGCGCAGGTGAACGGCTGTGCCCGACGAACCGGCCGAAGCGAAGCCGTGCAGATAGAGTAGCTTTCTCATTTTCTCATTCTCTCATTTTCTCATTCTCTCATTTTCTCACGAACTTCGTTGTGCATTCGTTGCCTTCGGCGTCGCGGGCAGAAGCCACGTAGATGCCGTTGGGCAGGTTGGCCACACTGACGCGCTGGTGGCCGCCCTCAAGTTGCAGGGCCGACTGCACGACCACTGCACCGGCAGGCGTATAGATGCTGAGGACGACCGTCTGGCTCTCCTCGCTCTTCACAAGCAGCGAACCAGCCTGGTAGGCGATGCTCATGCCGGCGTTGCGGCTGGCCATCGTGCGGATGCCGTCCACCGGGGTGGGGGAGACGTAGTTCCACTCCTGAGCGTAGGTGTTGAGGAGGTTGGCCTTGCGGATGGTGGGCTGTGTCATCAGGTACACGCGACGGCCTCCGTCGGGGTATCGGCCCACGGTCTGGTCGCCGTTGTGAGCGCAGTAGACGAGGCTGTCGGCCCACGAACGGTCCTTGGCCATCAGGCGCACCACGGTGCTATCGGCGTTGTCCAGTTTGAAGTCGACATGCAGTTCGCTGTCCGTTTCGCGTTTGCTGCACCAGACAATCTTGTAGCCGTGAGCTGGCAGGATGGTGCTGGCCCTCGTGCCTTGTGCCGTAATCTGGCATTTCTCGGGCTTCTCGCTGCGGTCGGTCAGGTACATGCCTTCGAGGTCGATGTCCTCGTCCGTCGTGTTGTACAGTTCTATCCAGTCGTCCTTCTTGCCGTACTCGTTGATGTAGATGCTGTTGCCGGCACTGACTTCGTTGATGACGACGGGCGTTGTGGCGAGTCCGGCCTCGCGCTTCTCCTCGGGTGTCATTTCCTCATAGCATGCCACCAGGGTTAATGTGCCCGTCGGCATTTCGTATTCCTCGTCGGTGCCGACAATCTCCTCGTTGCTCTTCCATCCCACGAATCGATAACCGGCAGGAGCGGCGGCGCGGAAGGTGACGGGGGCGAACAGGCGTCCGCTGAACTTGTTCGTAGGCACAGGCAGGCCGTTCACCCACAGGCGTGCTTCGGGAATGTTGGCCGACAGGGACACGCGCTGCATCGTGGCCGAACGCAGTTGCATGGGCGAGTAGTTGCGCAGGGTGGTCACCATCGTCTGCTGGCGGCTCGACGTCAGGGCACCGATCAACGTATTGGCCGTGCTGCGGGGCGTGCTCCGTTGCCAATACACTTCGTCCCAGATGTTCTGGCTTTCGCTCACGCGGTCGACCAGTTCGTTGATGATGTCGCGGCATCGGGTGGGTTCGAACACCGAACCGGCCACGAGGCAATACGTGTCGATGAACTGTTTGCGGAAGCGTTCGTTCTTCAGCATGTTCAGGAATATCGTCACCACCTCTATCTCCTTCGTGTAGTGGCTTACGGGCTCGCCGTAGAGTTGGTCGAAGGTGTACCGCTGCTTGTTGGCGTAGGCTGAGAAGACCTCGCTGGTGCCGAGGTTCATCGAGCCGTCGAGGTCGAAGAGCACGAAGCGGAACTTTCCGCCCTCCATGATGGGCTTGAAGGCCTTCACGTTGTTCTGCGGCCAGTCCCAGTTGCCCAGGTAGAACTGCACGGCCATGTAGTTGCAGTATTCGTCGATGTCCACCATCTGGCGTATCTCGTCGTAGGCCTCGTCGCTGTCGCCGCATTCCTCAGCCAGGTCGTACCAGCGCTGCAGGCTCTCGCGTGTGCCGCACTTCTGCACGTAGCCCGAGTCGGGCGACATCTCGAACTGGTCAATCTCGTCGTCGTCCAGTCCGTAGTTGGCATAGACGAAGTGCTTGTTGTTCGGTTCGCGCATGTTGATGACGCCGGCGTAGCGGCCGTTGATGTAGTGCATGATGGGCTGGTAGCCCTGGCAGTCGATGTCGATGCCCGAGCGGGCGACGATTTCCTGCAGGGCGGGGTCCTTGATGCGGCACTGTGTGTCGTTGCCGCCGTTGCGTATCTGCAGGGTCTTGTGCTTGCGGTAGGGTTTGTCGGGGAAGAAGTCGTAGGGCAGGTAACTCTGCAGTTCGTAGCGCTTGTTCGCTTTCAGTTTGAAGGCGTATGGCGCCCATGCACGGCTCCATCCGCCGCAGCGCTCGATGGCCGTCTCCTGGTTGATGACCATCTCGCCCTCCGTGTTCAGGAACTCCGTGTTCACCGTGCGGTCCCAGTCCATGTTCCAGTTGCAGGGCGACGACTGTCCGTTGCCGGGGCGGCCGTTGCCGTTGCCCCGTACCATGATGCCCATGTCGTCGCCATACAGGTCGTAGTCGTTGCCTACCACGCTCAGGACGGGCAGTGCGAACTCCTTGTCGCGCAGCAGATAACTCCGTGTCACCACGGGGCTGGGCAGGTAGCCGTCGCCGATGAGACAGAATCGGAAGGTGGTCGTCTCATCGATGCTGAAAAGTCCCGTTTCCGAAGTCTCTCCGTTCGTGGCCGTTGGGGCCGTGCCATCGGTGGTGTAGCGCAGGGTGGCGCCTTCGGGGATGTTCACGCATACGTTCAGCGAGGCGTCGAACACCTGTGTCGGTTGGTCGATGTCGGGGGCCGGCAGTCGCACCTCGGCATACGTCATGCCGGTGTTTGCGGCCTCGGGTGTGGGCGTCGACGACCATCCCCAGGTGTTGCCCGTCAGGCTCTTGCGGGCATACGAACAACGGCTGACGGCAGGCGGGTATTGCTGTGCCAGGATGAGTTGGCCCGCTTCGTCGCTCAGGTACAGTTTGCCGCCTTCCACATCCAGTTTCATATCCATCTGCGTCAGGCAGTATTTGTCGTGGTGCTCGAACCACAGGTTCTTGTAGCCCTTGCCCGGTATTATCGTGGGTTGGGAGATGTGCACCTTCTGCAGTTGCTGCGGGTCGTCGCTCAGCCAGCATCCGGTCAGCGTCACCGTCAGTGCACTGGGGTTGTACAGTTCCACCCATCCGCCGTAGTTCCACGAGGGGTCGACCATCTGGTCGAGGTTTGCCGCCATGATTTCCGTCACTATCACGTTGCGCAGGCCGGCATCGTTGTTGGTCACCTTCACGGTGCACCGCGCATTCAGGTCGCTGCCGTCGGCCGTCGTAGCCGTGATGTGTGCTTCGCCGTCGCCCTCGGCCGTCACCAGTCCGTTGCGGTCGACCGATGCCACAGCCGGGTTGTCGCTGCTCCATTCCACGCTCTGTATGGTGGCATTGGCGGGTTCAACCTTCGCTGTCAACTGTTGGCTTTCGCCCTTCACCAGCGTCAGCGACGCAGGACTTACGCTCACTGCTGTGGCCAGCACCGTCTCGCCCCACATCTCCAGCCGCCAGTTGCTGATGCACATCCAGTCGCTGTCGATGGTCGTCTCCTTGCGTACGCCGATGGTCAGCCTTCCGTCGCTGCCCACTTCCACTTCCACTTCGTTGTGGTAGTATCCGGCTTCGAACCAGTAGTGCGCCGCCGCCATGTTGTTGGGAATGTACAGCGTCTCGTCCCATCCCACCTGGCTTGCGCTGCCTCCCAGGCTCTCGGGCAGGGCGGCACTCGATGCGGGCACGATGGCCACGCTGGCTTCTTGCACCGACGAGGTGGCATACAGTTGGGCATGAAGGAATTCCTCGTAGTCGCCGCTCGTGTAGTACCAGTAGTCGAAGAAACTCTGTCCCATGCGGTAGAATGCGCTGGCGCTCAGCCGGTAGCGCCCGGGCTGCAGCCCTTCGATGCGCTGATAGGTGTCGAAGTTCTTGCTGAAGTGCTCGGCGTTGTTCATGGGATCGGCAACACCGAACCGTGTGCCTTCCCAGCCCGTGCGGACATCGTTGTTCCTGAAGTCCGGATTCACGATGTATTGCTCCGTCACGTCAATCCATGCTTCGGCATATAAATGGCCTGCGTAGCCTGCCACAAACAGCAGCGCCACCAGGCTTTTCATCCAGTGTCTGGTCATCTCTCGTATGTTTCTATACCTTATTTATATTATATCGGGTGTAAAGGTATGGATAAATTCGAACATGTGCAAATTTATGCAAATAATTTGCGTTTTCACGCACTTAATCGTACCTTTGTACCGCGAAAGACTGCAGTTATGAAGATATTTGGTGTAGGAATGAACTACCAAGAGCACAATAAAGAACTCGAAGGTACGTTAATATATAGAGAGGAGCCTGTGATATTCACGAAAGCCGACTCGGCACTGGTGAAGGATGGACGGCCGTTCTTCGTGCCCGATTTCACCCAACGGTGCGACTACGAGACGGAACTGGTGGTGAGGATTTGCCGGTTGGGGCGCAGCATTGCACCGCGCTGGGCGCATCGCTACTACGACCAGGTGACGGTGGGCATCGACTTCACGGCACGCGACCTGCAACAGCAACTGCGCGCCAAGGGCCTGCCCTGGGAACTGAGCAAAGGCTTCGACGGCAGTGCCGTGATAGGGGAGATGCAACCGATGGCCGACTACGCCGACGTGCAGGACCTGCACTTCCGGCTCGACAAGAACGGCGAGACGGTGCAACAGGGGCATACGGCGGACATGCTGTTCCGGGTGGACGAGATAGTGAGTTACGTCAGCCGCTTCTTCACCCTGAAGATGGGCGACCTCATCTTCACCGGCACCCCGGTAGGCGTTGGCCACGTGCGGGAGGGCGACCACCTGGAGGGCTACCTGGAGGGACGGAAAGTACTGGATTGCAACGTGCGATGAGAAAATGAGAGAATGAGAAAATGAGAGAATGAGAAAATGAGACGGAATTTATTATATAAGGTTTTGGGAAGGAGTAAGTGGCTAATGTCGCTTTCTTGCCCCGCTTCGCTCTGCAAGTGTATGGCGATTGCTCATTTTCTCATTTTCTCATTCTCTCATTCTCTTTCTGCCCAAATCACGACGTTCGACTGGAACGAACTGCGCATCGACTCCCTGTTGCCTTATTACACCGAGGTGGTGCCGCTGGAGACGGATTACCGGCTCTACGACTACGACGTCCAGATAGCCTATCCCGAATGGGCACCGCTGACGGCCGACGAGGTGCGCCGTGTGGAGCGCATGGGCGTGAGCCTCTCCGACGAACTGCAGGTGTCGGCCACCGTGTCGGTTAGCCGTAAGCAAGGCATGCTGGACATCGTCTTTTGCCCCATCGTACAGCGCGAGGGGCGCTACCTGAAGTTGCTCAGCGCCAGCATCAGCATCACGCCCAAGGCGAAGGCGCGCAGGGTGCGACGGGCACCGGCGACAACTGCAGAGCGATATTCACGGCAGAGCGTGCTGGCGGAAGGCAAGTGGGTGAAAATCAGCATCACCGACGATGGCATGTACCGCCTGACGCGCACGGCCCTGAAGAAGATGGGATTCGCGAATCCCGACAACGTGCGGCTGTATGGCCACGGAGGCCATCGCCTGAGCGAGGTGGCCGACCCCGAATCGGAATACGATGACCTGCAGGAGGTTCCCCTCTATAAGAAGGACAACGACACGTGGCTCTTCTGGGGCAACGGCCTGCTGTATTGGGCGGGCAACACGCGCATCTTCAATCCCTACGCCACACAGGCCTGCTACTTCCTGACCGAGGGCGACACACCTGCCGAGATGGGCACGGAGACCGCGACGACAGAGCCGACGAACGTGCTGGAGACCTTCACCGACCACGTCCTGTACGAACGCGACGACTATGCCTGGTTCCACGGCGGGCGCAACCTGTACGATGCCACCAACTATGCCAATGGCAGTGCGCATACCTACAAACTGACCACTCTGTCGAGCCAGGGCGACGAGCGACTGACCGTAGTCTTCACGGCCTCTTCCGACGAACGTACGGAGGTGAGCACCACCGTCAACGGACAGGCTCTGTCCACGATGACGGCCTCGGCCCTCGGCAAGTACATGGCAGCAACCTCCGTCTCGCGCACCACCAACGTGAGCGACTACAAGACGGGCGACGAGTGGACGATACGTTTGGCCAGTACCTCGGGCCACGATGCCCGACTCGACTACCTGGCCCTTCACTACACCCGCCTGCTCAGCCCGCATGAGGGCTTCGTGGCCTTCGCGTCCGAGGCTTCCGGCCCGGCGCAGTTCAGCATCCGGGGCACGGGCCTGCAGGTGATGCGCATCGGAGAGCCCGGCAGCCCTGCCGCACTCGTTCCGGGGCAGCAGGACGGCACCCAATACCGGGTGACGGTGGACGACGGTTCGCGCCGCTACGTGGCCTTCGATCCCGGGTATGACTTCCCGCAACCCACCGTCGTGGGCACCGTCGACAACCAGAACCTGCACGCCCTGGACAGCCTGGACATGGTCATCATCGTACCCACCAGCGACAAACTGACGGCACAGGCCGAGCGCCTGGCCGAGGCTCACCGGAAGACGGACGGCCTGCGCGTGGCAGTGGTGCGTGCCGACAAGGTCTACAACGAATTTTCCAGCGGCACCCCCGATGCTACGGCCTATCGCCGGCTGATGAAGATGCTCTACGACCGGGCCGGGAGCGACGACCAGATGCCGCGCTACCTGCTGCTCTTCGGCGACTGCGCCTGGGACAACCGTATGCTCAGTTCCGGTTGGCGCAAGTACAACGTCGACGACTATCTGCTCTGCTTCGAGAGCGAAGACAGTTTCAGCGACACGCAGAGTTACGTGATGGACGACTACTTCGGCCTGCTCGACGACGGCGAGGGCACGACGCTGACCGACGACAAGGCGGACCTGGGCATCGGACGCTTCCCCGTGAAGAGTGCGTCGGAGGCCAAGGTGATGGTGGACAAGACCATCCGCCACCTGACCAATGCCAACGCCGGAGGTTGGAAGAACCTCGTCATGGTTCTGGGCGACGACGGCGATGAGAACGAACACCTGTGGATGGCCGACACCATTGCCAACCAAACCCAGCGCCTGAACCCCCAGATGGAGGTCAGGAAGGTGATGTGGGATGCCTACACGCGCGTCTCCACGCTGACCAGCAACACCTATCCCGCCGTGGAGAAAATCATCAAGAACCAGATGGCGGAGGGCGCACTGGTGATGAACTACACGGGGCACGCCGCCACCTACTGCCTCTCGCACGAGTTCGTGTTGAAACTGGAGGACTTCGCCAACTTCAAGGGCGAGAACCTCCCCCTGTGGGTGACGGCGGCCTGCGACGTGATGCCCTTCGACGGCCTGGTGGAGAACATCGGCGAGACGGCCATGCTGAACGAGAACGGTGCCGCTGTGGCCTTCTACGGCACGGCACGCACCGTGTACGCCTCGAACAACCTGCAGATGAACCGCTGGTTCATGCGTTACCTGCTGGGCACCGACGATGCCGGACGGCGCTATCGGGTGGGCGATGCCATACGGCTGGCGAAGAATTACATGATAGCCAACCGCCTGGAAATCTCGAACCGCGAGAACAAACTGCACTACGCTCTGCTGGGCGACCCGGCGCTCACGTTCGGTGCCCCCACCAACCGCGTCGTCCTGGACAGCATCAACGGCACAGCACTGGCCGATGCCCCGGCGATGCAGTTACGGGCTGGCGAACAGGTGCGCATGAGCGGTCACCTGACCAGCGAGGCCGGCGACACGCTGACCGGCTTCAACGGCATGCTCACGGCGCGTGTCTACGACAACCTGGAGACCATCGTCTGCAAGAACAATGCCGAAGCCAAGAGCGGACCGTATGAGTTTACGAGCCGCGAGAAGATGCTGTTCACCGGACAGGACAGCGTGCGCGCGGGCACGTTCTCTATTAACTACGTCATGCCCGTCGACATCAATTTCAGCGACGAGTCGGGCCGCGCGGTCTTCTACGCCATCAACAGCGAGGGCGACGTGGAGGCCAACGGCTACAGCGAGGACTTCACCGTGGGCGGCATCAGCCAGACGGTCGGCGACGACACCGAAGGCCCCCGGATATTCGCCTACCTGAACACCGAGGACTTCGAGAACGGCGACCGCGTGAACAGCACCCCCTACTTCGTGGCCCGCCTCCAGGACGACAACGGCATCAACTACAGCGGCAGTGGCGTCGGCCACGACCTGCAACTGGTCGTCGACGGCGATGCCTCACAGACCTATGTGCTGAACGACTACTACACCGCCGACTTTGGCGACTTCACCCAGGGCACCGTAGCCTTCAGCATACCCGCGCTGGAGGAAGGACAGCACCAACTCACCTTCCGGGCCTGGGACGTGCTGAACAACACCTCGAGCACCAGCCTCGACTTCGTGGTCGACAATTCCCTCCGGCCCACCATGCTCCACCTCACGGCCAGCCAGAATCCGGCCCTCGTGAGCACCACGTTCCTCGTCTCCTACAACATGCCGGGCACCGACTGCGACCTGCTTATCGAAGTCTTCGACTTTGCCGGACGCCGCATGTGGAGCCAGTCGCTCACGGCCAACAGCGGCACGGGCCTCTACAGCGTGCCCTGGAACCTGACCATGTCGGGCGGCGGACGCCTGGGGGCAGGCATCTACCTCTATCGGGCCACCATGCGCTGCGGCGACAGCAAGAAGGTGAGCAAATCACAAAAAATCATCATTCATGGCAATAATTGACCCGAGTCCTTCGTTTTATGTAGTGGATAATTCATAATGGACAATTGATAATGAAGGATACAAAGAGGATATTTCTGTTTCTGATTTTGCTCATTGGCGTGGCTCAATGTTCAATTTTCAATTTTCAATTTTCAATTGGCACCGCCCATGCCCAGGACAAGCAGAACATGTTCAACCCGGTGAACTACAGCGTCACCTCGCTGGCCATTGCTCCCGATGCCCGCAGTGGTGCTATGGGCGATCTGGGTGTGGCCACCGAAGCCGATGCCAACTCGCAATATTGGAATCCCGCCAAGTACCCCTTCAACATAGCCCGGGCCGGCATCAGTGCCTCCTACACGCCGTGGTTGCGCAAACTGGTCAACGACATCAACCTGGCCAACCTGGCCGGCTTCTACCGCATCGGCGACTACAACGCCCTGAGTGCCTCGCTCCGCTTCTTCTCGCTGGGTGAGGTGTACCTCGACGAGAGCGACGACGCCATGACCATCAAACCCTACGAACTCTCCGTCGACGTCGCTTACAGCCGTATGCTGAGCGAATGCTTCTCGATGGGCGTAGGCATGCGCTTCATCTACTCCGACATCACCTACGACTACACCGCCGAGAGCAAGGCGGGCAAGGCCTTTGCAGCCGACATCGCCATGTACCGCAACGGCTACTTCATGATGGGCAACCGCGAGTGCTCGTTCGCCTGGGGCCTGAACATCAACAACATCGGTTCCAAGATTTCGTACGGCGGCGACGACAACTCCGAGTTCCTGCCCACCAACCTGCGTCTGGGTGCCAACTTCACCATCCCCTTCAACCAGTACAACAAACTGAGCATAGCCGCCGATGCCAACAAACTGCTGGTGCCCACCTATCCCAAGCAGGAGGACGGCGAGGCCGACGAGGAATACACCGACCGCGTGCAGCGCGAGTACTACGACCTGTCGCCCATCTCGGGCATCTTCAAGTCGTTCCACGATGCCCCCAACGGCTTCAAGGAGGAGATGCAGGAGATACAGTGGAGCCTGGGTATGGAGTACAACTACAACGACCGCTTCATGATCCGTGCCGGTTATCACCACGAGCATGCCAACAAAGGTAACCGTAAGTACGTCACCGCCGGTGCCGGCTTCAAGATGAGCGTCTTCGCCATCGACGCCGCCTACGTGTTCTCCACCTCACAGTCCAACCCCCTCGACCAGACCATGCGCTTCACCGTGTCGTTCGACCTCGATGGCATTAAGGACCTGTTCGGCAAACGCAAGAGAAGATGATAAGGGTAGGCATGGGATATGATGTGCACCAGTTGGTGTCCGGCCGCGACCTGTGGCTGGGTGGCATCCGTGTCCCCCACACCTTCGGGCTGCTGGGCCACAGCGATGCCGACGTGCTCATCCACGCCATCTGCGATGCCCTGCTCGGCGCCGCCAACATGCGCGACATCGGCTACCACTTCCCCGACACCAGCGCCGAGTTCAAGGGCGCTGACAGCAAGGTACTGCTCCGCCGCGTCGTGGAACTCATCGCCACGAAGGGCTACCGCGTGGGCAACATCGACGCCACCATCTGTGCCGAGCGTCCCAAGATCAATCCGCACATCCCCCGCATGCAGCAGTGCCTGGCCGAGGTGATGGGCGTCGACGAGGACTGCATCTCCATCAAGGCCACCACCACCGAAATGCTCGGCTTCACCGGTCGCGAAGAGGGCATCTCGGCCTACGCCGTGGCGCTGATAGAGAAGTAATTTAACTTTCCCCCTTTCCAAGGTCTCTCCAACACTTCGGTGAGTCCTCAGTGAGTTCCATTTTTGACATGCGCTTTTGCATTCCGCTCGCTCATTCTTGCCCCGCTTCGCTCTGCAAGCGTAGGCCTTCGGCCGGCCGGTTACGTATCTCTGAACAGTGTTCTTAGATACTGCCATCTGTGACGGGCCGCCTGCCCACCTCCACCCAATTCTATGGGGCATGGGGACACGGGACTTATAAAAGTGCTACATGGCCAATGACGCGCCTCATGCTGGAGGCGGCGAGGCCGATTTGACTGAGGATGCTCTCGAAACGGCTGCGGTCGCGGTCGGGCACTTCAAGTTGGTACATCACCACCTCGTCGTCGCGTCCCGACTGAGCGTAGATGTCTTGAAGCAGTTCGCGCAGTTCGCGGGCTATCTCGTCGGTGGGGTTGCCGCTGAGCGCCTTGGCAATGAGTTGTTCGGCTTCACGGTAGCGTCCGCACTGTATGGCGAGACTGGCTGCACTGCGGAAGAGGATGGAGCGACCAGGCTCGGGATTCTGCATGAAGTCGGCCAAGAGGGCGGCCTCGCGCTCCTTCTCGAAGGCTTCGGTGTAGAGGTTCAGGCTCTGCTCGCCCTTGGGGGCGGCCTTGGCGGCGATGTCGCCCTGCAGGGCCAAATCCATTGCCTCGTTGTGTAGGGTTTTGATATCTTTCA
>JAFSXQ010000217.1 GCA_017444005.1 Bacteroidaceae bacterium
CTTCACCATCTTCACCACCCGTGCCGACACGATGTTCGGTGTGACGTTCTTCGTCCTGGCCCCCGAAAGCGAACTGGTGGACCAGGTTACCACGCCCGAACAGCGCAAGGCCGTGGACGAATACATCAAGTATGTGAAGGGACGAACTGAGCGCGAGCGCATGATTGACCACACCGTGACGGGCGTGTTCAGCGGTGCCTACGGTATCAACCCGATTACGGGTGACAAGTGCCCCATCTACATTGCCGAATACGTTCTGGCCGGTTACGGCACTGGGGCTATCATGGCCGTGCCTGCCCACGACAGCCGTGACTATGCCTTTGCCCGCCACTTCGACCTGCCCATCATTCCTCTGGTGGAGGGTGCCGACGTGAGCGAGGAGAGTTATGACGCCAAGGAAGGCATTGTGATGAACTCGCCTGTCAGCCCGGACAAGAGTGTGAACTACGACGGCGAGAGCCTCTGCCTGAACGGCAAGACCATCAAGGAAGCCATCGCCGAGACCAAACGTTTCGTGAAGGCGCACAACTTGGGCCGCGTGAAGGTGAACTACCGTCTGCGCGACGCCATCTTCAGCCGTCAGCGCTACTGGGGCGAGCCCTTCCCCGTCTACTACAAGCAGGGCATTCCGACCATGATTCCCGAAGAGTGCCTGCCCATAGAACTGCCGCAGGTGGACAAGTTCCTGCCCACAGAGACCGGCGAGCCCCCATTGGGCAACGCCACCAAATGGGCCTGGGACGAAAAGAAGAAGAGTGTGGTCGATAATTCGCTTATCGACAACCAGAACGTCTTCCCCATCGAATTGTACACCATGCCCGGATTCGCCGGCAGCAGCGCATACTACCTGCGCTACATGGACCCGCACAACCAGGAAGCACTGGTGAGCGAGGACGCAGCAGCCTACTGGCAGAATGTGGACCTCTACGTGGGCGGCAGCGAACATGCTACGGGCCACCTCATCTACTCGCGCTTCTGGAACAAGTTCCTCTTCGACCTGGGCGTCAGCAAGAAGGAAGAGCCCTTCCAGAAACTCATCAACCAGGGTATGATTCAGGGCTGGTCGAGTTTCGTATACCGCCTGCGCAACACCAACAAGTTTGTAAGTTTCGACCTCCTGGAAGAGCAGTACGACGATGCCAAGAAGAAGAACCTCTACTACTATCAGGGCACAGAGGCCGACCCCGTATATGCCGACATCAGCATGGTGAGCGGCAATGTCCTGGACGTGGAAAAGATTCGTCAGTGGACAACCGAATTCCGCGATGCTGAGTTCATCCTGAATGCTAACGGACAGTACATCGTGAACCAGGCTATCGAGAAGATGTCGAAGTCGAAGTACAACGTGGTGAACCCCGACGACATCTGCGAGAACTACGGCGCCGACACGCTGCGTCTGTACGAAATGTTCCTGGGCCCCATCGAGCAGTCGAAGCCCTGGGACGTTGCCGGCATCGACGGTTGCTTCCGCTTCCTGAAGAAGTTCTGGATGCTGTTCTGGGACAAGGACGGCAACCTGCAGGCCGACGACAGCGAACCCACGGCCGAGAACATGAAGTCGCTGCATAAACTGATAAAGAAGGTAAGCACCGACATCGAAGAGTTCAGTTACAACACCTCCATCCCCGCCTTCATGGTGGCCACGTCGGAACTGGCCAGTCAGAAGTGCCGCAGCCGCAAGGTGCTGGAGCCCTTGGTGACCCTGATTGCCCCCTTCTGCCCCCACATTGCCGAAGAACTGTGGGAGGCCCTGGGCCATGAGACCACCGTCTGCGATGCCCCCTGGCCGGAGTTCGACGAGAAGTATCTGGTGGAGTCGACGGTGAAGATGCCTGTGCAGTTCAACGGCAAGGTACGCTTCACGCTCGACCTGCCCGCCGACATGCCAAAGGAGGAAGTGGAGGAGACCGCACTCGCAGCCCCCGAAGCAGCCAAATACCTGGAGGACCAGCAGATTGTGAAGACCGTGGTTGTGCCCGGCCGCATCATCAACATCGTCATTCGTCCAAACTCGTAACCGCACATAAGTATGGCAACCAATCCAAACAAAGCCCTCAAACGGGCATGGGACTTCTCGAAAGATTTCCTGTATCTGAACCTCGGCATGGCCGTCTACATGGCCGGGTGGACCGTATTTCTGCTGCCCTATCACATCCCCACTGGCGGATGGGTCGGTGTGTGCTCCATCCTGTACTATGCAACGGGATTCCCCATGAGTCTGGCCGTGCTGATTGGTAACGGCATCCTGCTCTCCTTTGCCCTGTGGCAACTGGGCTGGAAGTTTACGCTGAAGACGGGTTACGCTGTGGCCTCTATGGTCTTCTTCCTGGAAATCGGTCAACGTCTGATGACGGGCGACGACGGGCAGTTCATACAGATACTGGGCCCCAACGAGAGCACGATGGCCTGCGTGCTGGGTGCACTCATCAACGGCGTGGGTGTGGGTCTGTGCTTCCTGTCAGGCGGTGTCACCGGTGGCTGGGACATCGTGGCTGCTATCGTCAACAAGTACAAGCCCATCTCCTTCGGACGTGTGCTGCTCTACCTCGACCTCCTGGTCATCGGCTCCAGTTACTTCATCTTCAAGGTAAAATATCCCGATGATGCCTGGCACATGGTGGTCTTCGGTTACGTCACCCTGTTTGTCTACACCTACGCTGCCGACATGATTATCAACTCGGCTAAGCAAGACGTGCAACTCATCATCATGACCCAGAAGGGCGAACTGATGAGCCGCGTCATCCGTGAGCACACGGGGCACACGATGACCCAACTGAACGGCGAGGGCTGCTACAGCCACGCTCCCATCAACGTGATGCTGCTGATGGTGCACCGCCACGAACAGATAAGCGTGCTGCGACTCATCGAGGACGTAGACCCTGCGGCCTTCGTCTCCAGCAGTCGTGTGGAGGGCGTCTACGGACTTGGATTCAATAGAATTAAATGATAGAGGATTAGAGATTAGGGATTTAGAGATTAGAGATTTTGAGATGATTAAAGAGTTGATATATTCCTACGCCAAGATATTTGCCGGGTTGGTCATCTTTGCGGTGGCCTTCACGTGCTTCTTCCTGCCGTACCAGTTGGTGACCGGCGGAGTGAGCGGTATCTCGGCCTTCATCTACTACACCACCGGCTTCCATGCCAGTTATTCGTACTTCATCATCAACTTCCTGCTGATGATGGTGGGCCTGTACACCCTGGGCTGGCGCTTCTGTCTGCGCACGCTCATCGCCACGGTGGTTGCCACCTTCCTTATCGAGATCATCCAGCAGCATTTCATGACGGTGGTAGGCCCCGACGGACAGGAACACCTGCGACGCATCATTGGCGACCAGCGCTTCATGGCTGCCGTCATCGGCGGTATGCTGGAGGGTGCGGGTCTGTCTATGGTATTCCTGGCTGGCGGATCGACGGGTGGCACAGACATCATCGTGCTCACGGTGAATAAGTACCGCGACATGTCACTGGGCCACATCATGCTCTGCATCGACGTCTTCATTGTCGGTCTCTCGTGGTTCATCTACCACGACATGGAGACCCTGGTGACCTGCTACATCGCCCTGTTCATCAGCATCAATGCCGTGGACTATGTGGTCAACAGCGCCCGGCAGAGCGTGCAGTTCACCATCATTTCGGACAAGTGGGAGGAAATAGCCCAGGGCGTGAGCGACAAGGCCAACCGCGGTGTGACCATACTGAACGGCGAAGGCTGGTACAGCAAGGAGAAGCGCAACGTGCTCCTCATCATGGCCAAGAAGCAGGAGAGCCGCATCATCTTCCAACTCATTCGCTTCATCGACCCCAAGGCGTTTGTCACGATGAGCAATGTGGAAGGCGTGTTCGGCGAAGGATTCGATAAGATTAAGAAAGGGTGAGAAGAATTAAGGGTTAAAGGTTAAAGGAAGTATATGGATACGAAGAAACCGGTGCTGATAATGGCCACGAACAACGAGCACAAGTTGCGCGAGATTCGGCAGATACTGGCCGACTGCTACGAAGTGAAAGGACTGAGCGACATCGGTTGTCACGAGGACATACCCGAGACCTCCGATACTCTGGAAGGCAATGCCCTGCAGAAGGCACGGTACGTGCACGAACATTATGGAACCGACTGCTTTGCCGACGATACAGGCCTCGAAGTAGAGGCCCTGGACGGGGCACCAGGCGTATTCACGGCCCGTTTCGGACAGATGAACGGTTATGGCGAGAGCCACGACTCCGATGCCAACATCCGTTGCCTGCTTGACAAACTTCGCGACACCGACAACCGCCGTGCCCGTTTCCGCACGGTTATCGCCCTCGTGCGCAATGGCGAGGAGCACCAGTTCGAAGGCATCGTGGAAGGCGAAATCCTACGCGAGAAGACGGGAACCGACGGTTTTGGCTACGACCCCATCTTCGCCCCCGTGGAGGCTGGTGTCAGTTTCGCCGAGATGGGACCGCAGGAGAAGAACCGCATCAGCCATCGCGGACGTGCCACCCAGAAACTGGCCGCGTTCCTCCGGATGTGCATGCTTTTCCTCCTTCTCATCCTCCACCCTTCACCCTTCACCCTTCTTTGCGCCCAGACCATCGGCGAGTGGCGGCTTTATCCCTCGTACCGGATTGCACAGAAGAATGTTGCCGTCAATACGTCGGTGTACACACTGACCATATCGCAGCAACAAATCTATAACGACATCAAGGAGAATTACAACCTGATGCGCTACGACAGCGAGGACACCTCGGTGCACACCTACAGTGCCCTCGACGCCCTCAACGACCGGCAGATTCTTCACATGGCTTACAGCGAGGAGGCCAAACGCCTGCTGCTGGTCTACGAGAACGGAAACATCGACCTGCTCGACCAGAATGATAAGGTCCTGAACATTGCCAGCCTGAAGGAAAGCAACCTGAGCAATAAGGAGGTGAAGAATGTCTACGTGGATGGGCACAACGCCTACCTGGCCACGGGCTTTGGGTTCCTCACGGTCGACATGCAGGAAGGCGTCATCCGCGACACGTACCGGCTGGGAGTCGATGTGCAGGCCATAGCCGCGCGTGATGGCGTTGTGTATATCGGCACGAACAGCGGCCTGTACTATTCCACCGAGGAGAACATGCACCTAATGGCCAACTGGAAGCAGCAGTCGGGTGTCTCCAACGCCTACACCCAGATGTTCGTGTTCGACAGGAAGGTCTACGCCGTGCAATACGGCAAACTCTTCCGGGTCAACGACGGCGCACAGGGCCTGACGCAGTTGGCCACGGGCGTGAAATACGCATCCCTGGCTGGCGGTCAGTTGATATACATCACGGATTCGGAGGCCTGCATCTACCAGTCCGACACGCAAGTCCAGCACATCGCCCTCCCCGGCCAGTGGCTCTCCCTGTCCTATGCCAATGGCACCTACTGGGCCTGCGAGGGTGCCGAGGGACTGAAGGGCTACAAACTGTCGGGCGATGCCTTTGTGGAAACCGTGGGCAGCATCCGTCCCAACAGTCCCGTGCGCGACCTTTCCTACCGGATGCAATACGTAGGCGACCGCCTGCTCGTGGCCGGAGGCATCAACACCCCGTATGCCATCTACTACCCGGAGACGGCCATGTACCTTGAGGATGGCGAGTGGACCAACCTCGACGAGGAGGGCGTCTGGGAGCAATACCCCGACTTGCGCCATCGCAACATGACCCACCTGGTGCAGGACCCTACCGACCCCACGCACCACTATGCCAGCGGCTACCGCTCGGGACTCTACGAATATCGCAACGGCAAGTTCGTTGCCCTTCATAACAGCGACAACAGTCCGCTGCAGCAGATTGTGCTCGACGGCCGTGCGCTGGGGCTGAACTTTGTGGGCTGCACCGGCCTGCAATACGACGGTGACGGCAACCTGTGGATGATGAACCAGCAGACTGACACCATTGTGCGCATCCTGCAGCCTTCGGGCCGTTGGCTGTCGCTCTACTACGATGACATCAACGGCATCGAGACACCCGAGGACTTCCTCTTCACCACCAGCGGCGTGAACTTCCTGGTCAGCCGGCGCATGGACGGTCGCGGATTCTTCGCCTTCCACACCAACGGCACCCTTAACAGCGTTCGCGACGACAAGTACATGCTGCGAAGCCGCATCGTCAATCAGGACGGCACCTCCTACGCCCCCGATGAGTTCTACTGCATGGCCGAGGACTTGGGCGGACGCATCTGGTGCGGCACCCAGTTGGGCCTGTTCGTCATCAACGACGCCACCACGTTCTTCGACAGCGACTTCGCCTTTGAGCAAATCAAGATAGCCCGCGACGACGGCAGCAATCTGGCTGACTACCTGCTCTCGGGCGTTGCCGTCACCTGCATTGCCGTCGATGGTGCCAACCGGAAGTGGATAGGCACCCGTTCCAACGGACTCTATCTGGTGAGCGCCGACGGACTGGAACTGATTCATCATTTCCAGGCTGACGACTCCCCCCTGCCGTCCGACAATATCCAGTGCCTCGCCATCCATCCCACAACGGGCCTTGTGATGATTGGCACCGACGCCGGGCTGTGCAGTTATGTCAGCGATGCCACCGAGGCCGAGGAGGAACTGCGTGGCGACGATGTCGTGGCCTATCCCAATCCCGTCCGTCCCGACTATCGCGGCCCGATTGCCGTGCGTGGTCTGACGATGGACGGCGAGGTGAAGATCTGTACCACCACGGGCCAACTGGTCTGGAGCGGTACGTCCAACGGCGGCACTTTTACCTGGGACGGAACGAACAAACGCGGCAAGCGGGTAGCGAGCGGTGTCTACCACGTGATTGCCAACACCAGCGACGGAAAGAAGGCCGTAGTGAGCCGTATCATCGTCGTCAAGTAACTGAACTTGCACACAAGAGACAAAAAGGTGTAAAATATTTTTGTAATTCGACCGATTTGCACTATCTTTGCTTGCACAAATAACTTTAAGAGGTACTATGAAACGGATTCTTATCATGAATGGTCCCAACCTGAACCTGTTGGGAGTACGAGAGACAGAAATTTACGGAGTGCATGATTTCAAAGGCTATCTGGAGAAACTGCGCGAGCGCTATCCCAACGTTCGCATCGACTTCTTCCAAAGCAACATGGAGGGCGCACTGATTGACAAACTGCACGAGGCCGGCTTCGGCAAGTGCGACGGCATCATCCTCAACGCCGGTGCCTACACCCACACGAGCATTGCCATCCACGATGCCATCAAGGCCATCAACGCCCCCGTCGTCGAAGTCCACATCTCCAACGTATTCAACCGCGAGGAGTTCCGTCACCACAGCATGCTCAGCCGCGCTTGCATGGGCATCGTGACCGGATTCGGACTGGACTCGTACCGTGTAGCCCTCGAAGCCCTGCTTGGATAAACTCGAGGAATACATCTGCGCCCACATCGACCCGGAGGGCGACTATCTCCATCGGCTATGGCGCGACACTCAACTCCGTCTGTCCTACGGGCAGATGGCGAGTGGTCATGTACAGGGCCGACTGTTGAAGATGCTCACCCAGATGATACACCCGCGCCTGGTCGTGGAACTGGGCACGTTCAGTGGGTATTCGGCGCTGTGCATTGCCGAGGGGCTGGACGAAGGGGCCATGCTGCACACCTTCGAAATCTACGATGAGCAGGAAGATTTCACGCGCCCTTGGATTGACGGTTCGGCCTATGCCGACAAGATTCAGTTCCACATCGGCGATGCCCTGCAACGGATACTGGAGATGGGGCTGACGGACATCGACATGGCCTTCATCGATGCCGACAAGCGCCACTACACCGACTTCTATGAAATGCTGTTGCCGCGGATGCGACCGGGCGGCTTCATCCTCGCCGACAACACGTTGTGGTACGGCCATGTGGTGGAGGACGCGACTCGCGAAAGCGACCAGCAGACCCTGGGCATCAAGCACTTCAACGACATGCTGGCTCACGATGCACGCGTAGAAAAAGTGATTGTCCCCGTCCGCGACGGGCTGACATTAATACGGAAGAAACCCTGATAATTATGGATACAACAAGACAAAACAAGGTGGCTCGCCTGATACAGAAAGAACTGAGCGAGATATTCGTGGCACAGACGCGCCAGATGCACGGCGTGCTGGTCAGTGTGAACGTGTGCCGTATCAGTCCCGACATGAGCGTGTGCCGCGTCTACCTCAGCGTCTTCCCCAGCGAACGGGCCGAGGAAATCGTGAACAACATCAACGCCAACCAGAAACAGGTCCGCTACGAACTGGGCAGCCGCATGCGCCATCAGTTGCGCATCATACCCGAACTGAAGTTCTTCGTCGACGACTCGCTCGACTATGCCCAGCACATCGACGAACTGTTAGGCAATTCATAATTCATAAGTAAGAATTCATAATAAGCCTTCGGCGAGATTGCGAAAATGTGTGGCGTAGCCCAGTTATGAATTGTGAATTGAGAATTATGAATTATAGACTGTTCATCGCCTGGCGCTACCTTTTCTCGAAGAAAAGCCACCACGCCATCAACATCATTTCGGCTATCTCGGCCTGCGGGGTGGCCATTGCCACGTTGGCGATGGTGTGCACGCTCAGCGTGTTCAACGGCTTCCAGAGCCTCGTCGCCGATCTCTTTACCGATTTCGACCCCGAACTGAAGGTCACGCTGGCGGAGGGACGTACCATTTCGGCTACCGACCCTGCCATCAAGGAACTGCAAGAGCGCGGCGATGTAGAAACTGCCACGCTCTGCCTCGAGGACCTGGCCCTGGTGGTGCGCGACGGCAAGCAGATGGTGGTGACCATCAAGGGCATGAGTGAAAACTACGGGCAGCAGATGAACCTCGCCCAACTGCTCTACCCCCAGACCGACGAGGCCCCCGTGCTGCATGCCGACGTGCTCGAGTACGGCATCCCCGGCATACAGTTGGCCCTACAACTGGGGCTGCGTCCCGACTTCGAACCGCCCCTCACGGTCTTTGCACCCAAGCGGGGCGAACGCGTGAACATGGGTAACCCCATGAGCAGTTTCAACAGCGACGAACTTCTGAACTCGGGTGCCGTCTTCCAGGTCAAGCAGAGCAAGTACGATGCCAACTACATCCTCACCTCACTCCCCTTTGCCCAGAATCTGTTCGACCAGCATGGCCGTATCTCGCAGGTGGAGTTGCGCATGAAGCCTGGCACCAACATCGCCCGTGCCCAGCGTAGCATCGCCCGCCAGTTAGGCTCTCGCTTCACGGTCAGCGACCGCTACGAACAGCAGGCCGACGTGTTCCGCATCATGAAGATAGAGAAACTTATCGCCTACCTGTTCCTCACGTTCATCCTGCTGGTGGCCAGTTTCAACATTGTCGGTTCGCTCTCCATGCTCATGATTGACAAGGAACACGACATAGAGACCCTTCGCAACCTGGGTGCTGCTCCGTCCGATATCAGTCGCATCTTCATCCTCGAGGGCAACATGATCAGCCTGCTCGGGGCTGTCATCGGAGCCCTCGTCGGCGTCGCCCTGTGCTGGGCCCAGCAACGCTACGGCCTCATCGCCATGGGACAGAGCGAGGGCGCCTTCCTCGTCGAGGCCTATCCTGTCGTCGTACGTCCGCTGGACATCCTACTTATCCTGCTCACTGTCGTCGTAGTCAGTGCCGCCGTCGTATGGTATCCCGTGAAGAAAATGGAATTGAAATAATTCTTAATCCTTCTTTCTTAATTTAGAAATGACAGTCTCCCCCTTCGCCCGTCCGCTCTACGTCATGCTCAAGCCCGTCGGGGCCCACTGCAACCTGGCGTGCGACTATTGCTACTACCTCGAGAAAAAGCACCTCTACGACGGCGTTCCGCGCCACGTGATGAGCGAAGCCCTGCTGGAGGAATTCATCCAGCAGTACATCGGTGCACAGACGGGCGACGAGGTCCTCTTCACCTGGCACGGCGGCGAGACCATGATGCGTCCGCTCTCCTTCTATCGGCGGGCCGTGGAACTGCAGCGGCGCTATGCCGGCGGCAAGGTCATCTCCAACAGCATCCAGACCAACGGCACACTGGTGACCGAGGAATGGGCCCGGTTCCTGCACGATGAACAGTGGCTCGTCGGCGTCAGCATCGACGGACCACAGGAATACCACGACCACTACCGCCGCACACCGCAGGGCCGTCCCTCATGGGCCAAGGTGCGTCGGGGCATCGACCTCCTCAACCGTTTCCATGTCGAGTGGAACGCTATGGCTGTCGTCAACAACCTGAACGGCGACGACCCCATCGGCTTCTACCACTTCTTCCGCGACGACCTCCAGTGCCGCTTCCTCCAGTTCACGCCCATCGTGGAGCGCACGCCCGACGGACAGCCCGCCCCCTTTTCCGTCCGCCCCCGCCAGTGGGGCCAGTTCCTCTGCGCCGTCTTCGACGAATGGACGGCTCACGGCGATGTGGGCGAGATGTTCGTACAGATTTTCGATGCCACGCTGGCCAACTGGTGCGGCGTCGTGCCCGGCGTCTGCACGATGGCCCGCTCGTGCGGCCACGCCGGGGTGATGGAGTTCAACGGCGATGTCTACTCGTGCGACCACTTCGTCTTCCCCGAATATCGCCTCGGCAACATCCACGAGACCCCGCTGGTGGAGATGATGTACGGTCCGCAGCAGACCCGCTTCGGCCGTATGAAACAGGAGGGCCTGCCCGACGAATGCCGCCAATGCGAGTGGCTATTTGCCTGCAATGGCGAGTGCCCCAAGAACCGCATCCTGCCCGACGGCCGCAACTATCTGTGCGAGGGCTACCGCATGTTCTTCCAGCACGTTGCCCCCTGGATGGACCAGATGAAGCAACAGTTGCAGCGGCAACAGCGCATCTGACCAGTTGATACGTTTTTTACTGTTAGGTTTTCCCCCTACTTCGCCTCGTCGATGTCCACCACCCGGTACTGCTTCGTGCCGAGACCGATTTGGGCAGCGTGGTCGATGGTGTGGGTGCCGTGCTGTTGGTCAATGCGGCTGAGCAGGTCGGTGGGGTCGTTGGTGGCCGTCACCTTCTGCTGGTTGATGATGTCGATGCAGGCCTGGTCGAGGGCAACGGGATCGGTGGAGGCCAGGATGCCGTAGTCTTCGAGTTTCACGGGTTCGGGGTGGTCTACGCAGTCGCAGTCAATCGACATGTTGTTCATCACCGAGATGTAGATGATGCCCTTCCGTCCGCTGAAGTAGTCCACCACTGCCTGCGCTGCTGCGGCCATCGACTCCAGGAAACCGTCCTGGTCGCCGACGAACTCGGGTGTCCAGAGGCGCCCCATGTCGAGCACCTCCATCTTGCCGGCGGAGTGGATGTAGGCCTTGCCGTTCTGGCTGGCGCAGCCGATGGAGAGGTTCTTCAGCGC
>JAFSXQ010000218.1 GCA_017444005.1 Bacteroidaceae bacterium
GCCGTCGTAGTAAGGCTCCACGATGAGGTGCACCTCGCCGAACTGACCGGCACCGCCCGACTGCTTCTTGTGGCGATAGTCGGCACGTGCGGCCTTGGTGATGGTCTCGCGATACGGAATCTTGGGTTCGTCGAACACAATCTGGATCTTCTCGTTGTTCTCCATGCGCCACTTCAGGGTGCGCAGGTGGAACTCGCCCTGGCCGTGTACGAGAATCTGCTTCAGTTCCTTCGACTGCTCGATCTGCCACGTGGGATCCTCCTCGCGCATCTTCTGCAGGGCGTTCATCATCTTCTCGGTCTCCGACTCGTTGACGGCACGGATGGCACGCGAATACTTCGAGTTGGGGTACTTGATGAAGTTGAAGCGGTTCTCGGCATTCTTGTCGTTCAGGGTGTTACCCGTCTTCACGTCCTTCAGTTTCACGGTGCAGCCGATGTCGCCTGCGACGAGTTCCTCCACCTTGATGCGGTTCTGTCCGGCGCAGCAGAAGAGTTGGGCCATGCGCTCCTTCGAGCCGCGGTCGGCGTTGGTCAGGTCGTCGCCCTCGTGCACGCGGCCGCTCATTACCTTGAAGTACTGCACCTCGCCGATGTGGGGCTCCATCGAGGTCTTGAAGAAGAACAGGCTGGTGGGGGCGTCGGCATTGGGAGCAACTTCCTCGCCGCGGGTGTTGAACACCTTGGGCATCTCGTCCACGAAGGGCACCACGTTGCCCAGGAACTCCATCAGACGGCGCACGCCCATGTCCTTGCCGGCGCAGACGCAGAAGACGGGGAAGATGCCGCGCATGGCCAGGCCCTTGCGGATGCCTTCGCGCATCTCGTCCTCGGTCAGCGTCTCGCTCTCGAAGAACTTCTCCATCAGGCCCTCGTCGTTCTCGGCAGCGGCCTCCACCAGTGCCTTGTGCAGTTCGGTGGCCTTCTCCATCTGGTCGGCGGGGATGTCCTCGATGGTGGGTGCACCGCCGTCGGGGCCCCACGAGTACTTCTTCATCAGCAGCACGTCGATGAGGGCGTTGAAGTCGGGACCGGTCTTGATGGGGTACTGGACGGGCACCACCTTCGGGCCGTAGATGTCGGTCAACTGCTCCAGGATGCGGTCGTAGTCGCAGTTCTCGTCGTCGAGTTGGTTCACCAGGAAGATGACGGGCTTGCCCAGTTTCTCGGTGTAGCGGAAGTGGTTCTGCGTGCCCACCTCGACGCCGTTGGCGCCCTTCAGCAGCAGCACAGCCGTGTCGGTGACGTTCAGGGCCGTGATGGCTCCGCCCACGAAGTCGTCCGAACCCGGGCAGTCGATGATGTTCAGTTTCTTGCCGTTCCACTCGGTGTGGAATACGGTCGAGAAGACGCTGTAGCCATACTCCTGCTCCACGGGGAAGTAGTCGCTCACGGTGTTCTTCTGCGTGATGCGGCCGCGACGCTTGATGATGCCTGCCTCGAACAGCAGGCTCTCGGTGAGGGTTGTCTTACCTGCTCCGTCATTACCTAACAGGGCAATGTTCTTGATCTCATGGGTTTGATAAACTTTCATCAGTAGTTAGTATTTTAAGATTAAATTATGTGCATTTCCGAGCCTCATGACACCCGTTTTGGGGTCATTTGGCGCGATTCGGTTTGCAATTTAGCGAAAACATGCGATTTAGCCAAATGTTTGCGACGTTTTTTATGATATTTTCGCTTTTTTCGTTACCTTTGTCTCTATACAATAGATATAAATAGGTATGAGACACTGCGCAGGGTTGCTGCTTTTGGGGCTTCTGGGGCTGATGGGCTGCCGGGGTCGGCAAACGGTTGCGACGGACCTGCTGCCCGACACGCTACGGCTGCAGCCGGGCGACGTCGTTTTCCGCCGCCAGACGGGGCTGACGAGCCGCGTGGTGATGATGAGCGACCGCGAGGGCATCTTCTCCCACACGGGCATCGTGGTGGACTCGGCCGGGCGGCTGATGGTGGTGCACGCCGTTCCGGGCGAAAGCAGGCGCAGCGACGAGCCCGACCGCGTGAGGATGGAGCCCGTCGGACAGTTCTTCGCCGCCGACGCGACGCGAGCCGCAGGCGTGTGCCGCCCGTGGCACTCGGCAGAGGGACGCGTGGCTGCGGCCTACGCCATGCGTCGTTATCGCGAAGGCACGCTGTTCGACCACGACTTCAACAACGACGACACCACGCGGCTCTACTGCACCCAACTGGTCGACCTGGCCTACCGGCAGGCGGGCGTACGGCTGGTGGACACGGTGACCGACGTCGTCGACCTGCCCTCGTTCCACTATCGCTGCATCCTGCCCTCGCAGGTCTTGCGGTCGCCCCGCCTCCGCGTGATTTTCATCAGCGACGCGAGCGAAAAAAAAACGCCGAAGGCGCTGATGGTTTCAAATTTTATGCTTACCTTTGTCGCACGGTGCGGACGTCCAAGATACCCACCCGAAACAAACACCAAAATGAAACGCGAGAAAACACCATACTATAAATGTGCAGATAAGATTACTAATCTTCCGGCCATAAGATTACTAATCTTACGCCGATAAGATTACTAATCTTATTTTCCACTCCATAATAGGACATCGTCTAACCCCTAACCAACGAACAAAAATGAAGAAACTGATTTCAGCAGCACTCGTGTGCATCGCAGCGTGCCTCATGGCGGCATGCAGCAGCGGCCAGAGCCCCAAGGCGACGGTGGAGAAATACGCCACAGCCGTGATGAAGGGCGACTATCGCACGGCACTGGAGCAGGTGGCCTTCAAGGGCACGCCCGAGGAGGTGGCCCGGACGCGCGAACAGTATGCCAGCCTGTGCGAGGAGAAGACCAAGGAGGGCATGAAGGACAGCGACCGCCTGTCCGCCTTCACCATCGACAACGAACAGGTTGACGACGAGGGCGGGACCGCCATCGTCACCACCACGATGACCTACGCCGACGGCCACCAGAAGACCGACGACGTGAAACTGGTGAAGGACGACGACGGCCAGTGGCTGATAGACAGCAACAAGTAGCCCCCTCTTCCGCACGTGGCCGGTCTGTACATCCACATCCCGTTTTGTCGCAGCCGTTGCATCTACTGCGACTTCTATTCCACCACCCTGCCCCCGGCGTGGCAGATGCCGTACGTCGAGGCGCTGGGGAGGGAAATGGTATTGCAGGGACAAGGGGCCAGTGGCAAGGGGAAAGAGTTTACCTCCCTTTATCTCGGCGGCGGCACGCCGTCGCAACTGACCCCGGAGGCCTTGCGGAGGCTCTTCTTCCACATTAGCCAGCATGTCCGGCTGGCCCCCGATGCCGAGGTCACCATCGAGGCCAACCCCGACGACGTCACCCCCCAGTGGGTGGCACTGCTGCGCGAGACGCCTGTCAACCGTGTGAGCATGGGGGTGCAGTCGCTCGACGACGACATCCTGCGCACCCTCCGCCGCCGACACACGGCCAGTCAGGCCATCAAGGCCGTCGGCCTGTTGCAGAAGGCGGGGTACGCGAACCTGAGCCTCGACCTCATCTACGGACTGCCGGGCCAGACGCTACGGCAGTTCACGACCGACGTCCGGCGGGTGCTCGCGCTGGGCATACCGCACCTCAGCGCCTACGCCCTGCAGTTCGAGGAGGGCACCCCCCTCTACCGCATGCGCAGCGAGGGCAGCATCAGCGAAGCCGACGAGGAACTGAGCCTCAGTTGCTACCAGCGGCTCATCGACCTCGCCCAGGAGGCGGGCATGGAGCACTACGAGATATCGAACTTCGCCCGGCGGGACTTCCGTTCGCGCCACAACTCGTCGTACTGGAACGACTCGCCCTACACGGGCCTGGGCGCCGGGGCCCACAGTTACGACCCGCAGGCCCGCCGGCGCAGTTTCAATTGCGAGGACGTGGAGCGCTATATCCAAAGCATCGATGCGGGCCAACTGCCTGCGGAGACCGAACGACTCGACGACGACACCCGCTACAACGAGCGCGTCATGCTCCGGCTGCGCACCTGCGAAGGGCTGTCGCTGACGGACGTGGAGCGCGACTTCGGTACCGAACGCCGCCGGTATTGCGAGCGCATGGCCCGGCCGCACCTCCTGGCCGGAAGGGTACAAAAAAAGGCGGGCGAGGCGCTCTGCCTCACCCGCCAAGGGTTGTTCGTCAGCGATGATATCATCTCCGACCTGATGGTCTAATCGCGCATCGCCTCATACGTGATTTCGTAGAAGCACGGGTACACGGCACTCGAGGCCTTGTCGGTGCCCTCGCTGTGCGGCACTATCAGGCGCACCTTGGCCAGGTCGTCCTCGCCGGTCGTGTAGCGGCTGACGTTGATGTACGACAGGGGCACGACCCAACCGTTGAGCACGCGCTTCGGATTGCTCGACGTGGAGGCATACGTGATGTACATGGCGCCGCCCTTGTTGACGTCGGTGTTGAAACTGGCCGAGATGGTGCCCGAGTTGTTGCTCACGTCGATGATGTCGGGGCTCTGAATCCAGTAGGGCGCACGGTTCGTGCTCTGCAGGCTGTCGCCCAGGATGTTGTACTCCCAGTAGCGGCAGATGAGCCGCGTCGTCTCGCCGGGCTTCAGTTTCTCGCCGGTTCCCTTGTGCACAATCTGCATGTAGATGCCCGAGTTCTTGAAGAGCACGTACTCGTTCTTCGACACGTCGGTCATGGAGTCCTGGGCTTCAAAGGTCTCCTGGTCAATCGCCGTAATCTTGGGCATGTAGAGCAGCGTGTCGTTGTTGGCACCCATCAGCACCACGGGGTCGCGCTCCAGGAAGGCCTTCACCACCTTGCGCTCCTTCTTCTTCTGTTCGGCATACGACTCGTCGTCCTTGCAGGAAGCGCAGAGGCCACAGAGGAGACAGAGGATGGAGAGGGGTAAAATGTATCTTTTCATTGTTTTCTTATTTATTTCGATATTCCGGGATTCCGGGATTTCGATGTTTCGATGTTTCGGGATTTCGATATTTCGGGATTACGACGTCAATTTCTCCTCATACTTCTTCACGGCCTTCTGCACCACCTGTATGGCATCGTCCATCGACATGCGCAGCGAGCCGCCGGCTGCATTCTTGTGTCCGCCGCCGTTGAAGAACTCGGCACAGAGTTCGTTGCAGGGGAAGTCGTCCAGGCTGCGGGTGCTGACGCGGATGAGCCCGGGCTGCTCGGTATCCTCGCGCAGGAAGATGCTCAGGCGCATGCCCTCCATCTGCAGGGGCAGGTTCACGATGCCCTCCGTGGCCCCGTTCTTCACGTGGAAGTGCCGGCGTTCGTCGTTGGTCATCGTGATGAGGGCGGCGTGGTGGGGCAGCATCTGCATCTTGACGTAGAGCAGATAGCCCATCATGCGCATGCGGCCTTCGCTGTAGGTGTAGAAGATGTTGCGATAGATGCGGTCCTTGTCGATGCCCGTGCCGAGCAGGATGCTGATGGCCAGGAAGATGTCGGGACGGTTCGAAGCGTAGGCGAAGTTGCCCGTGTCGGTCATCATGCCCGTGTACAGGGCCGTAGCCTCCTGGGCCGTCAGCCCGTCGGTCCAGCCCATGTCGAGCATCACGCGCAGTAGCACTTCGCAGGTACTGCACATTTCGGGGTGCGACACCGTCAACTGGCAGGGGGCATCGGGGTCGAGGTGGTGGTCTATCATCACCTTCGGGGCCTCGCAGGCCAGCACCCGGGTGGCCAGTTCGTCGCCCATGCGCTTCGGGGTGTTGAAGTCGAGCATCAGCACGAGGTCGGTCTCGGCCAGGGCCTCATCCACACGGTTCATCATGCGGTCGGCCTGCACCACCTCCGGTGCCGTGGGAATCCACTGCAGGAAGTCGGGGAAGTTGTTGGGGGCAATGGCCGTCACCGTCTTGCCCAGACGGCGCAGGAGCAACGTGGCAGCAGCCATGCTGCCAATGGCATCGCCGTCGGCATTCTGGTGACAGAACAATACGACGCGGGTGGCTCCATCCACCAACCGGCGTAACTCGTCAACGGCCTCCGCGGAAAGTATAGGTTGCAGTGTCATTCGCTGTTATCGGTTCAAGATGATGTTGACCAGTGCCGTCACGTCGGAAATGCTGAC
>JAFSXQ010000219.1 GCA_017444005.1 Bacteroidaceae bacterium
ACGTCCCGGCATCACGTCGATGGCCACCATCTATAATGGCTATACCGACACGATGGAGAAAATGCTCATCCGCCTGCAGATGGATCTGGAATACTTGCAGAAGCGCAGCCTGTGGCTCGACCTGCGCATCATACTGACCACCGTTAGCCTGATAGGATATGGAAAGAAAATTTAGTGATATGCGAAGATACATTCTCGTGTTGGCACTCGCGATGGTGAGTGCCGTTTGTGCTTATGGACAGTCGATGACCGACGACCAGGTCATCCAGTTCGTGCAGAAGGAGCAGGCTGCGGGTTCGAACCAGCAAAGCATCGTGCAGAAACTGCTGAAGAAGGGCGTCACGGTGGACCAGTTGCGACGCATCCGCAAGAAGGTGGAGGCCGAGCAGACACAGATGGGGGCCGTGGACCTGACGGGCAAGAATGCCAACCAGACAGCCAACCGCGTGCGGACAAACAAGGAGAAGGCCGAGGACCTCTATCGCCAGAAGAGCGGCTACATGGTGCGTTCGCAGCGCGAGACCGACGAACAGCGCTACCTGACGCGCAAGGACCAACTGGAGGGGCTGAACGACGAAATCGGCTTCCTCGACATCGACTCGCTGATGTACTACCAGGAGATGTTCGGACGCGAGGACGAGAACCAGGTGTTCGGACGCAATATCTTCAACAACAAACTGCTGACCTTCGAGCCCAACCAGAACATGGCTACACCGGCCAACTACCGCCTGGGAGCCGGCGACAACGTCATCATTGACGTGTGGGGAGCCAGCCAGGAGACGTTCGAGGGCACGGTGTCGCCCGACGGCTACATCGTCATCGAGGGCGTCGGACCCATCAAGGTGGGGGGACTCAGCGTCAGCCAGGCCACCAGCCTGATACGGAACACCCTGAGCCGATACTATTCCGACTGCAAAATCAACCTGGCCGTGGGCGAGACCCGCAGCATACAGGTGCAGGTCATCGGCGAGGTGCGCATGCCGGGCACGTACACGCTGTCCAGCCTGTCCAGCGCCTTCAACGCCCTGTATGCCGCCGGGGGCATCAGCGACATCGGTACGCTGCGCAACATCCGCGTCTTCCGCTCCGGCCGGCAGATAGCCACCATCGACGTCTACGACTATCTGCTCAATGGCAACACCAAGGGCGATGTGCGCCTCCAGGACAACGATGTCATCTCGGTAGATGCCTACGAGTGTCTGGTGAATGTGCGCGGTAAGGTCAAGCGCCCCATGTTCTACGAGATGAAGGCTACGGAGACTGTGCAGCAACTGATTCGCAACGCCGGTGGCTTTGCCGGTGATGCCTTCACGAAAAACGTGCGCCTGACCCGTAAGGCGGGCAACGAATACAGTATGCACACCGTCGACGAATTCAAAATGTCATCGTTCACGCTCATGGATGGCGACTCCATCTTTGTCGATTCCGTGCTGGCTCGCTTCAGCAATATGGTGGAGGTGCGCGGTGCCGTGCGCCATGCCGGTCAGTTCGAGTTGGGCGGCGATGTGCAGACCGTTCGCGGCCTGTTGCAGGTGGCCGACGGACTGCGCGAGGATGCGTTCGTGAGTCGTGGTGTCATGCATCGCGAGAAGCCAGACCTGACGCTGGAGATGATAAACGTCGACATCGAGGGTATTCTGAATGGTACGGTGGCTGATATTCCCCTTCGAAAGGGCGATGTGCTCTTCGTTCCCAGCACGGTGGACATGAAGGGCGAGCAGACGTTGACCGTCCGCGGCGAAGTGCTCTATCCTGGCGATTACCAGTATGCCGACAATACCTGCGTCGAGGACCTCATCCTGATGGCCGGCGGACTGACTCCTGCTGCGTCGATGGCCAAGGTCGACGTGTTCCGACGCCTGCAGGATTACAAGGCTGCGGAGGCCACCGATGCCAGTGCCGAAGTCTTCTCAATGAGCCTGAACGACGGTTTCCGTTCCTCCGACAACAGTTTTACGCTGATGCCCTACGATGTGGTGGTGGTGCGCAAGAGTCCGGCCTACAACGAGCAGCAGACCGTTCGCGTGGAAGGTTGTATCAACTTCGAGGGCGACTATGCCATGAGTACGAAGAACTACCGCCTCAGCGACTTGGTGAAGGCAGCCGGCGGCTTGACCAACCTGGCCCATGCCCGCGGTGCCCGACTGACGCGCCAGATGACGGAGGAGGAGAAACTGCAGCGCGAGAACTCGTTGCGTGCCGCTCAGATACAGATGTACGAGGAGGCTATGGAGAGCGAAAAGACCTACAACATGGCCCAGGCCGACTCGCTGATGTCGCTGAAACTGGACCTTGGCGACACCTATCCCATGAGCATCAATCTGGAAGAAGCCATCAAGAACCCGGGCTCTGCCGCCGACATCGTCATGCGCGAGGGCGACCTGCTGGTCATCCCCCAGTTCTCCAACACCGTCAAGGTCAGTGGCGAGGTGGTTTATCCCGTTTCGATGGGCTATACGAAGAACAAGAAACTCAGTTACTACATCAAGCGTGCCGGCGGCTATGGCAACCGCGCCAAGAGGAAGGGCGTGTATGCCATCTACATGAACGGGTCGGCTGAGAAGATAAATCGCCGGTCGAGCAAGGACATCGAACCCGGTTGCGAGATTGTGGTGCCCACGAAGAAGGCTGGCAAACGCATGACGACGGGCGAGGTGATGGCCATCGCCAGTGGCGGTGCCTCGTTGGCCAGCGTGGTAGTAGCGTTGATAAGTATACTGAAATAAATAGGGGAGGGACTGAACATGGAAACCCAAAAGAACGACCAGCATACCATAGATCTTGGCAAAGTATTCCGTACCTTATGGAGCCAGAAGAAGCGTTTCATAAAGGTCTGGGTGTGGACATTCGTCCTCTCCTGTATCTGGATTCTTCCCCAGCCTCGTTACTACACCAGCGACGTGAAACTGGCCCCCGAAATGAGTGGAGAGAGTGCGGGTGGGGGACTTGCCTCCATTGCCTCTTCATTCGGGTTCGACCTTGGCGGCATGGGTGGACAGGATGCTATCTACCCGGAACTCTATCCCGAGTTATTCGAAAGTCCGGAGTTTATCGTCGGACTTTACAGCATCCGGGTGAAGACGAAGGACGGCGACCTTTCCACAGACTATTTTACCTACATGAAACAGCATCAAAAGGAGAATCCCCTGACATTCCCTTTCCGCTGGGTGATGAAGAAGGTGAAACTTCTCTTCGAAGAGCAAGATGCCACACCGCGCGCCACGGGAGGTAACGACATCAACCCCTTCCTGATGAACCGTAAGGACTACGGCTTGATGGAGACCGTGATGCGGTTGATAACCTGTGCCGTGGACAAGAAGACGAGTGTCGTCACCATCACCGTGAAGGACCAAGACGCCCTCATCTCCGCTACGATGGCCGACAGCGTGAAGCAGCACCTGCAGGACTTCATCATCCGTTACCGGACCAGCAAGGTAGCCGAGGACCTGATGCACTACGAGGAGATGCGCGACTCTGCCGAGCACGAATATGACGTGGCGATGGCTGCCTACAGTCGCTTCTGCGATGCTCACAAAAACACCATTCTGCAAAGCATGCAAAGCGAGCGCGACAAACTGGAGAACGACCTGATTATGAAGCAGAACTCGCTGACGGCGATGGAGACCCAACTACAGGCCACGAAGGTGAAGTTGCAGGAGAAGACCCCCGCCTTCACCACGCTGAAGAGTGCAATCGTTCCGGTCAAGCCTTCTGCACCGAAGCGGATGTTGTTTGTGCTCATGATGCTTGTACTCGTCAGCATCGGCTATGCCTGCATGCTGTGTCGGGAAGAAATCTTCGGAATCCATAAGTAAGGATTCCACATAGCGTTAGGACTCATGCAAATCAGGCTCCACGAACTCAGTCTGCTACCCTGCTGCTTGATGGCAGTGTTTGCCTTGCAAGTTTCCTTGAGTTTCAATGCCGTGGAGATGCGCATGGCCTCATATGCCAGTCTGGCCGTGATGTTGCTGGGAGCCGTGTAT
>JAFSXQ010000220.1 GCA_017444005.1 Bacteroidaceae bacterium
GAGGCCCTGAAGGCCACCGGACGGACGTTCGACCTCTGCGAATCGTTCGTCGCTAACAAGACGTACATGGAACGCGCCATCCAGGTGGTGCGCTACCACGGCGACTGCCAGTTTGCACAGGGTGGCTCGGCCGAGGACGTGCTGGCCACGCTGAAGACCCACGGCATCTGCCCCGAGGGCGCCATGCCCTTCCCCGGCTCGCTCTACGGCGACTCGCTGAACAACTTCAACGAGTTCTTCTCCATCCTGGAGCCCTACGTGGCTGCCATCGCCAAGAGCAACAGCAAGAAACTCTCCAACCAGTGGAAGGTGGGCTTCCAGGGCATCCTGGACGCCTATCTGGGCAAGTGCCCCGAGACCTTCACCTACGAGGGCAAGCAGTACACGCCGAAGACCTTCGTCAAGGAACTGGGCATCGACCTCAACGACTACGTGAGCATCACCTCCTACACCCATCACCCCTTCTACACGGCCTTTGCCGTAGAGGTACAGGACAACTGGCGCTTCCCCCTCAGTTATAACGTGCCCATGGACGAGATGATGAAGATCATCGACAACGCCATCGAACTGGGTTATACCGTAGCCTGGGGCGGCGACGTATCGGAAGAGGGCTTCACCCGTCAGGGCCTGGCCTACGCCATCGACACGAAGGCCACCCAGAGCCTGGCCGGCAGCGACATGGCCAAGTGGCTGAAGATGACGGCTGACAAGAAGAAGAACCTCATCGACTCGCTGGGCTGCAAGGTGCCCGAACTGGTGCCCACACAGGAACTGCGCCAGGAGCGCTTCGACAACTGGCAACTGACCGACGACCACGGCATGCACATCTACGGCGTGGCCAAGGACCAGAACGGCAAGGAATACTACATGGTGAAGAACTCGTGGGGCGAGACCGGCGACTACAAGGGCACCTGGTACATGACCAAGGCCTTCATCGCCGCCAACACGATGGACTATCTGGTTAACAAAAAGGCCATACCCGCCGACATACGCAAGAAACTGGGCATCTAAGCACGTATGAACTACAGATGGAATTTTGTTTCCTTCACGCCCGAGCAGGAGGAGACAGTGAAAGCGCTGGCCAGCGGCCTGAACATCAGCCCCGTGCTGGGTCGACTGCTGGTGAACCGAGGCATCACGGATGTCTTGGAGGCCCGCCGCTTCTTCCATCCCCAACTCAACGAACTGCTCGACCCCTTCCTGTTCCGCGACATGGACAAGGCCGTCGACCGGCTGAACCAGGCGCTGGCTCGCAAGGAGCGCATACTGGTCTACGGCGACTACGACGTGGACGGATGCACGGCCGTGGCACTGGTGTACAAGTTCATACAGCAGTATTACTCGAACATCGACTACTACATACCCGACCGCTACGAGGAAGGGTATGGAGTGTCGGTGCAGGGTGTCGACTATGCTTACGACACCGGTGTTAAACTGGTCATCGTGCTCGACTGCGGCATCAAGGCCATCGAGACCATCGGCTACGCCAAGCAGAAGGGCATCGACTTCATTATCTGCGACCACCACGTGCCCGACGACGAACTGCCGCCCGCCGTGGCCATACTGAATGCCAAACGGCGCGACGCGACCTATCCGTATCAGGACCTGTCGGGTTGCGGCGTGGGCTTCAAGTTCATGCAGGCCTTTGCCCAGAGCAACGGCATAGAGTTCTCGAAACTCGTCCCGTTGCTCGACCTGTGTGCCGTCAGCATCGCATCGGACATCGTGCCCATCATGGGCGAGAACCGCATCCTGGCCTACCACGGACTGCGACAGTTGAACGCCAGTCCCAGCGTGGGCATGAAGGCACTGATGGACATCTGTGGACTGACGAACCGGGAGATTACGATGAGCGACATCATCTTCAAACTGGGGCCGCGCATCAACGCCTCCGGACGCGTGCAGAACGGCAGGGAGACCGTCACGCTACTCGTGGAGAAGGACGAGAAGGTGGCACGCATGCAGGCCAACCTCATCAACCACTACAACGACCAGCGCAAGGACCTGGACAAGAGCATGACCGAAGAGGCCAACCACATCGTGGAGAACCTGGACCACAGCCACGAGAGCAAGGCCATCGTCATCTACAACCCGGAATGGCACAAGGGCGTCATCGGCATCGTGGCCTCCAGGCTGACGGAAATCTATTGCCGTCCTTCGGTGGTGCTGACCCGGAGCGATGAGTTCGCCACGGGGTCGGCCCGTTCGGTGGGCGGCTTCGATGTGTACAAAGCCGTGGAGAGTTGCCGCGACCTGCTGGAGAACTTCGGTGGACATACCTATGCCGCCGGACTGACCATGAAGGTGGAGCACGTCGAAGAGTTCAAACGGCGCTTCGAGGCCTACGTGGAGGAGAACCTCGACCCGGAACTGACACTGGCACAGGTGGACATAGAAGCCACCATCGACTTCCGCGACATCACGCACCGCTTCTTCACCGACCTGAAGCGCTTCAATCCCTTCGGGCCGGAGAACCCACGCCCCGTCTTCTGCACACGGCAGGTCTACGACTACGGCACGAGCAAGGTGGTGGGCCGCGAGCAGGAGCACATCAAACTGGAACTGGTGGACGGGAAGAGCGCCAACGTCATGAACGGCATCGCCTTCGGGCAGAGTAGCCAGGCACGGTACATCAAGACGAAGCAGTCGTTCGACATCGTCTATGCCATCGAGGAGAACACCCACAAGCGAGGCGAGGTGCAGTTGCAGATCGAGGACATCCGGCCAACGGGGAAGGATAGCAGCAATGGATAATGGATAATTATCTGTTCATTCTGAAGAAAGTCTGGGGATACGAAAGTTTCCGCGGCATACAACAAGATATCATCCAAAGCATCGGCCAGGGGCACGACACCCTGGGACTGATGCCTACGGGTGGTGGCAAGAGCATCACCTTCCAAGTGCCGGCACTGGCCATGGAAGGTGTTTGCATTGTTATCACCCCGCTGATTGCCCTGATGAAGGACCAGGTGCAGAGCCTGCGACGCCGCAGGATAAAGGCTACCGCCGTCTACTCGGGCATGACGCACGACCAGATACTGACGGCGCTGGAGAACTGCATCCTGGGCGACTACAAGTTTCTGTACATCTCGCCGGAACGCATCGGCAGCGAGTTGTTTCAGGCCAAACTGCGGCACATGCGCGTCAGTTTCATCACTGTCGACGAGGCGCACTGCATCTCGCAGTGGGGCTACGACTTCCGACCGAGTTACCTGCAAATCCGGAATATCCGCCACCTGGTGCCCCACGCCCCCGTGCTGGCTTTGACGGCAAGTGCCACGCCCGAGGTGGTGGAGGACATACAGCGACAACTGGAGTTCCGCGACGGCAACGTGTGCCGCATGAGTTTCGAGCGCAAGAACCTCGTTTACTATGTCCGGCACACACCCGATAAGTATGCCGAACTGGTGCACATCCTGCGCAGCGTTCCCGGGTCGGCCATCGTGTACACCCGCAATAGGCAGCACACACAGGAACTGGCCGAATACCTCATCCACGAAGGCATCACGGCCACCAACTATCATGCCGGTCTGCCCCAGGTGAAGAAAGACGAACGGCAGGATGCCTGGCAGCGCGACCAATACCGCGTCATGGTGGCAACCAATGCGTTCGGCATGGGTATCGACAAACCGGACGTAAGGCTCGTGTTGCACTTCGACATCCCGGATTCTCCGGAGGCCTATTTCCAGGAAGCCGGGCGGGCGGGCCGCGACGGCAGGCTGGCCTATGCGGTACTGCTCTATAATGCCAAGGACTGCAAGCAGGTGCTCAAGCGTGTCGATGAGACCTTCCCCGAGAAGAAGTACATACAACGCGTCTATCAGGACATGTGCTACTACCTGGAGATGGCCATGGGCGACGGCACAGGCGTTACCCGAGAGTTCAACCTGCAGATATTCTGTTATCAGTTCAAGCATTACCCCGTACAGGCACACAACGCCCTGCTGTTGCTGGACAAGGCCGGGTACATCCGGTACACCGAGGACGATGAAATCATCAGCCGCGTAATGTTCACACTGAGCCGCGACGAACTGTACCGCCTCAAGGAGCGGCCCGACAAGCAGGAACGCATCATACAGGCCATGCTCCGTAAGTACAGCGGGCTGTTCTCCGAATTCGTCTACATCGACGAATATCTCCTGGCCAAGGAAAGTGGAGTGGAATACAACGATGTCTATCTCTGCCTGAAGGAACTGGCACACCTGGGCATCCTGCAATACATCCCACGCAAGCGTACGAACCTTATTACCTTCACCACCCGGCGCGTAGAACAGGACGAAATCGTGCTGCCCAAGGAAATCTACGACGAAAGGAAGAAACAATATAAGAAACGTATCGAGTCCATGATTCAGTACGTCACAGACCGGGACGTGTGCCACAGTTGCTTTCTGCTCGCATACTTCGGCGAGAAAGAATCCGAGAAATGCGGCCGGTGCGACGTCTGTCTGGAGAACAAACCGCCGAAGAAAGAAGAAGCCGAAGCCATACGGGAGGCCCTTATCCAACAACTGAAGGGCGGCCCCGTGCTGCCTCGCGACATCGACTTCACGGGGTTCAACAAGGAGCACTTCCTTGCCGTAGCCAAGAGCATGTTGCACCGCGAAGACATCATCCTCGACAAGCAACAGCGCTTCATACTCAACCCTGAAAAGTAATACTATAATCTCTCATCCAGAGCCGTTCCGGCAGGAAAAGTGACTAAAATCATCACATTCTATATGATTTTAGTAGTTCAAGGTGCCGGAATTGCAGATTTTTGCTTAATTTTGCATCTGCAATCCGAAAAGAGTGCAAAAACATATTGCTCAATAGACTCTCAATCGCCACCCGAGAAGAAACGAGCAAA
>JAFSXQ010000221.1 GCA_017444005.1 Bacteroidaceae bacterium
CCGTTCAACGGCCTCGGACCGGCCTACGTGCGCAAGTCGTGCCTCGACTGTCACCCCGGCTACGGCCACGGCAAGCGTGTCACGCAGTACAGGGCGGAGTGGGGCAACGGCTACCTGCTCGTCATTTACCATCCTGACGACGGCCTGAACAGCGATGACGGACCTTACGTCAGCGAGGTGACAGGTATGCCGCAGACACGTGCCGTCAGCCCCTTCCTGCCGCCTGTAGATGAGAAGGGCATCCACCTGAGCTGGCTGCCAGTCCTGGCGATGGCCGACGACAGCGAGATCTCGGCAACGCACTTCCCCGACGGCGAGCGCTATGAGCTGATATACCCCGAACTGACCATCGACCGCTCGGCCTTCAACACCAGTCCTACACCCTGGGAAACGGGCAACGGGGCCGTGGCCTTCCGTTTAGAGAGCACCATCGGCATCATCGGCACGGGACTGCTCGACGCCATCCCCGACGACAGCATCCGTGTGCAGTACCAACGCGAGGCACCCTACGTGGAGCTGAACCCCGCCTTTTGGGACAAGGAGAAGAACGACTTCGCCCCCACGGCCTGGTATGTCAACGCATCGAGCGGCACGGAGCAGGTGAACCGCCTGAAGAAGTTCACCTACGCCATGACACGCGGCTCGCTGCAGGACGGCGCAGGGGCCAACGCCATCTGGAACATCACCAACGTCTCGCGCTCCGACCGCCCGAAGCTCTACACCACGGCCGCCTGGGCAAAGGCGATGTCGGAGAATCCCGAGGTGATAGCAGCCATCAGGAAAGACCCCGCCTCGCCCTACTATGCCGACGGCACTGACGAGGGCATCCGCGAGGCGGTCTACAACCTGCTGCTGCCCACCACCAACCAGTTCGACAACCAGTGGCACGTCTTCACGCCGGAGATGTCGGACAACAACTTCTGGGCCTTCCAGGTGTGGCACCGCGGACTGGCCATCCCCCGTGCGCGCAACCTGCAAGACCCCGTGGTGCAGCGCGGCAAGCAGGTGTTCAACGAGATTGGCTGCGCCGCCTGTCACCGTCCGTCGTGGAATACCGCCAAGGACGACTACTGGAACCCGCAGATCATTGCTTCGCAGAACCTCCAGCTGCCGCGCTACGAGAACCAGACCATCTGGCCCTACACCGACATGATTCAGCACCGCCTGTATATGAAGAACGGCATACACGGCTCATGGTGCCGCACCACGCCGCTCTGGGGGCGCGGACTGTCGCTCATCAACACCGGGGCCGAGGACCGTCTGCACGACTGCAGGGCCCGCAACGAGATTGAGGCCATCATCTGGCACGGCTACTCGAAACGCTCGGATGCCTACTCCTCCACGCTGCGGTTCTACCGGCTGCCAAAGGCCGACCGCGACGCGGTGGTGAAATTCCTGAAAGCCATCTGAGGCCTCAGGCGTATGGCTGTCCCTGCTTCGTGTGCAAAAAAAAGAAAAAGATGAGGAACGGTCAGTAAAAAAATCTCCTGCTTTGCGTTTGATTCATCAAAAAAGTTGTATCTTTGCAGCAAATTTTACACTAACCAATTATTTACTACACATGAGACAACTGTTTACAGCATTTGCGCTGACGCTCTGCTTGGGAGCCGTCAACGCACAGGAAGAAATGGCAACGTTCCGCACTTGGGCACCGACACCGCCGATGGGCTGGAACTCGTGGGACTGCTACTACAGCAGCGTCACTGAGAAAGAGGTAATGCAGAACGCACAGTACCTGGTGGACAACGACCTGGTGCGCCACGGCTGGGAATATGTCGTGATAGACATCCGCTGGTACTGCAACCACCCGTCATTAGGCGGCGGCAACTACAACCAGCGGGGCACGCAGGACTACGTGCTCGACGAGTACGGACGCTACCTGCCCTCCCCCACCCGGTTCCCCTCGTGTATGCAGGACGGAAAGAACATCGGCTTCAAGGCCATCGCCGACAAGTTGCATGAGATGGGCCTGAAATTGGGCATACACATCATGCGCGGCGTGCCGAAGAGCGTGGTGGGCAGCTCGTACAAGCTGAAGGGCAGCGAGACGACGGCGTGGAGCCAGGTGTACAACGGCACTACATCGCCCTGCACATGGCTGAAGGACAACCTGCTGGTGCGCAACAACGAGGCCGGACAGCTCTACTACAACAGCATCATGGACCTCTATGCCGAGTGGGGCGTGGACTTCCTGAAGATCGACGACCTGAGCCGACCGTTCTACACCGACGAGATTCACATGATTCGTAAGGCCATCGACCAGACGGGACGCCCCATCGTGCTGTCGCTCTCGCCCGGCAAGACGCAGTACCAGTATGCCGACGAGTGCCTGGAGAACGCCAACATGTGGCGCATGATGGATGACCTGTTGGACAACTGGAGCGCCGTCGATGCCGTGTTCAACGAGGCACACGCCTGGGAGACCGTCACCCGTCCGGGCAACTACGCCGACTGCGACATGCTGCCCTTGGGGCAGATAGCCATGACCATCGCCGACCCCGGCTACACCAATGCCGACGCCGGACGCTGGACTAACCTGACACAGAACGAACAGCTGACGATGATGAC
>JAFSXQ010000222.1 GCA_017444005.1 Bacteroidaceae bacterium
AATTATCCGCGCAAAGAAGAAAGTCTCCCACGAAGAGGCGAAGGAAACGGCGCTGGAAATCATGCGTCAAGTCGGCATCCCCGAACCGGAGATCCGCTTCCGTCAGTATCCGTTTGAATTCTCGGGCGGCATGCGTCAGCGTATCGTCATCGCGATCGCTCTGTCCTCGCGCCCCGAGGTGCTTATCTGCGACGAGCCAACGACCGCGCTTGACGTCACCATCCAAGCCCAGATTCTCGAGCTCATCAACCAACTGAAGGAAGAATTGAACCTCTCCATCATCTTCATCACCCACGACCTCGGCGTCGTCGCCAACATGGCCGATGACATCGCCGTCATGTACGCGGGTAAGATCGTCGAATACGGCACCGTGGATGACATCTTCTATGATCCGCGTCACCCGTATACGTGGGCGTTGCTCTCCTCGATGCCGGACCTCGACACCAAGCAGAAACTCGATGCCATCCCGGGCACCCCGCCGAACATGGTTTTGCCGCCCAAGGGCGATGCCTTCGCGGCGCGTAACAAATACGCGATGGCCATCGACTTTGAACAAGAACCACCGTTATTCCAAATCTCCGAGACGCATGCCGCGGCGACCTGGCTCTTATTGCCCGACGCGCCGAAGGCCGTCCCGCCGGAGATCGTGACCGCGCGCATCGAACGCGCCATGGCGAAACGCCGCGCCAAGAAAGGGGATGCCAAATGAGCGACGAACCACGTGTAGCCCCCGTCATGGAGGCGGAAAAACCTGCAAATCCCGCATCTTCTGATGAAAATTTCTCCACGTTTCATTACGATAACGCGGAAGTTATCCTTTCCGTCCGCCACCTGAAACAATACTTCAAACTCGGCGGCACTGCCTGCCCTCGCCGCTGCACAGCAGCCTCAGCAGCGTCCTAACATCATGCTCATCGTCGTCGACGATATGGGCTACTCAGACCTGGAGTGCTTTGGTGGCGAAGTAGAGTCACCCAACCTGACCGGACTGGCCGAGAACGGTATCCGCTTCACACAGTTCTACAACTCCGGCCGCAGCTGTCCCTCGCGTGCCCAACTGCTTACAGGCCGCTATGCCCAGACCGTGGGCATCACTGGTATGGGACTGAGCCTCAGTAAGGACTGCGTCACCATACCCGAGGTGCTGCGCCAGGCAGGCTATCACACCGGTATGAGTGGCAAGTGGCATCTGTCCCTGACTCAGGGCATCGGCAACAAAAACGACCAGAGGGCCTGGCTGTCGCACCAGAACACGTTCGACAACCGTCCGTTTGCACCTATCGACACCTATCCCTGCAACCGAGGTTTCGATCAGCACTGGGGCACTATCTGGGGTGTCACCGACCATTTCGACCCCTTCTCTATGGTTCACAACGAGGAGCCAATCTTCACCGAGAGCATCCCCGACGACTTCTACTATGCCGACTTCGTGGCTGACAAAGCCATCGACATGATGGACGAGATGACAGCCGACGGTAAGCCCTTCTTCATGTATGTAGCCTTCCAGGAGCCCCATTGGCCCGTTCAGGCTAAGCCTCAGGACATCGCGAAGTATAAGGGTAAGTTCGACGACGGCTGGGATGCCCTGCGCACCCGCCGCTACCAGAAGATGCTCGACATGGGCCTCATTACTGCCGACGAGATGCCCGTGGCCACCAATGCCTCAGGCCGCCAGTGGGAGAACGAGACCGATAAGGCCTTCCAGTCGGCTAACATGGAGGTACATGCCGCCATGGTAGATTGCGTAGACCAGAACATAGGGCGCATCATCAGCGAGCTGAAACGCCGTGGCATCTTTGATAATACCCTTATCATCTTCACGTCAGACAACGGTGCCTCCAGCGAGAACTACAGCATCGGCGACTTCGACCGCCACGACCGCACCCGTTCGGGACAGACCGTCGTGCACAACTCGCCTACACCCGGCAGCCAGCTCACCTACAACTACCTGCACACTGGATGGGCAGGCGCCGTGAATGCACCCTTCCGCTACTGGAAGACCACCCAGTTCCACGGCGGTACGGCAGCGCCTACCATCGTCCACTGGCCGGCAGGCATGGCCAGCGACAAGAAGGGCACC
>JAFSXQ010000223.1 GCA_017444005.1 Bacteroidaceae bacterium
CAGATGGTGCTTACCCGAACTGGCCTTCGTCGTGAACGGCGGCTCGATGCCCTCGGGGTGAGTCATCTGCAGGGCGCCGTACACCTCGTCGGTGGAGATGTGGTAGAAGCGCTTGCCCTCGTACTTCTCCGGCAGGCTCTCCCAGTAGGCCTTGGCGGCCTGCAGCAGGCTCAGGGTACCCATGACGTTGGTCTGGGCAAAGGTAAACGGGTCCTTGATGGAGCGGTCGACGTGGCTCTCTGCGGCCAGGTGGATGATGCCGTCCACCCGTTCGTCCTGCATCAGTTTCAGCACGCCGTCGAAGTCGCAGATGTCCATCTTCACGAACCGGTAGTTGGGCCGGTCCTCGATGTCCTTCAGGTTGGCCAAGTTGCCGGCGTAGGTCAACTTGTCCAGGTTGATAATCTTATACTCCGGATAGGTATTCACGAAGAGCCTCACGACGTGACTCCCGATGAAGCCAGCACCGCCGGTAATGATAATCGAACGTTTCATATCTATTTCTGTTTTAAGTTATTTATACATTTTTTTAGAGAATCGGTCCAATAGGGGACGCTAATGCCGAAGACGCGCTTCACCTTCGTCTTATCCAGCACGGAATAGGCCGGACGCTTCACCGGGCTTGGGAACTCGTCGCTGTGGCAGGGCAACACCTCGCAGGCGCCGTGAGTGCCAAAGTTCTCAGCCGTTTCAGGCGTTTCAAGTTCCACGGCAATCTGCTGAATCATCTTCGTGAAGTCGAACCACGAACATACGCCCTCGTTGCTGTAATGATAGACGCCCGTGTTCCCCTCGAACTTCCGATTCTCCAGGATGTCGCAGATGGCAGATGCCAGGTCGAGCGCATACGTCGGGGTGCCCGTCTGGTCGAACACCACCTTCAACTGGGGCCTCGTCGCCGTCAGGTTCAGCATCGTCTTCACGAAGTTCCTGCCGAATTCGCTGTAGAGCCAGGCCGTGCGGAATATCAGGTAATCCACGCCTGAACCGATAATGTTCTGCTCGCCATGCAGTTTCGTCAGGCCATACACGCCGGTCGGCGTACCCTTCTGGTCCTCCCGGCACGGCGTGTTGTACGGGTCGCCGCCAAACACGTAGTCGGTGCTGATGTGGACGAGCAGGCCGCCCACCTCTTTCATGGCAACGGCCAGGTTCTCAGGCGCTTTGGCGTTGAGCAGTTCACACAGGTCGCGGTCGGTCTCGGCCTTGTCCACGTTGGTGTAGGCGGCGCAGTTGACGATGACCCGCACGTCCTGTTCTCGAACGATATTCCGTACGGCATCGAGGTTCGTGATGTCGAGCAGCGTCGTCTCCTGCCCTTCCACTTCCACCACGTCCGTGAAGATGTAGCGGTCTTTCGAGCCTTTGCTCACGATACGCATCTCACTACCTAACTGACCGTTGGCCCCAGTCACTAATATATTCATTCTGAATGCTTTCTGTTATTAACTTTCCGCCTCATCGGCAATGTATCTCAGGTGTTGGCGGGGCACATGCATGATGGCCACAGCCGTCACGCCCTCGATGGGGATGATGACACAGAGGTTCTTCTTGATGCGCTTCACGACTCCCGTCACGCCGGTATAGGGCCCGTCGGTGATTTGGGCCTTCATGCCAGGACGGAAGGCGAAGTCGAGGTTGTCGAGGAAGATGACGTTGTCCTGCCGTTCGGCCGTCACCCGGATGAAATCCTGCATCATGGCGTCGGGCACGTAGAGGGCTTCATAGCGCGTGGTGCGGCTCTCGGTCACGGGATGCATGATGTATCGGAGCGGTTCGTACAGGGTCAGGTTGCTGCGTATCTCCACCAGGTCGTTGTAGGTCGAGCGCACAAAGATGATGTTGTTGATGGCGGGCACCAGTTGGGTGCGGCTGTTCTCCGTGCGATACTCCATCGGGACGTACGTCTCGCACACCTTTTCCTCGTGGTCGAGACGTTCCTTCATCGTCATCAGGCGCGGGGCGGTGGAATGCCTCACCCGGAGCGGATACCAGTATAGTGCCTTGCGGTCGAGCATAGCCCACAGTTCAGTTAAGACAAACTCTTAGGGTCACCACACGCTGGAGTGTAGAGTGGACGGAAGAATCCGACGTCGGAATTGTCTGTTTTGTACTGATTAGCAGCGACATAGTAAGACAACGTTATGTGCCTTTCCCCATCATGGGGGTATATTCCATTTACAAAGTTACAAAAAAAAATGCATATACGGATAGTATTTTTCATGATTTTCAACGAAAACGCGAAAATAATCGAACGACGGGCGGAGCAACGCGCGGCGGGAGGTTGGAGAGCCGGAAGAGTCCGCCGCACATATCGGCGCAACGATTCTGTAAAGAAAAAGGAACGTTCACGGACGACGATTTGCAGGCTTTCGCGACAAGCATAATAACCTTAGCGCCGAAAGATTAGTAATCTTATCGGTGAAAGATTAGTAATCTTATGGGCGAAAGATTAGTAATCTTCCAAGCGAAAGGTTAATAACGCATCACAGGCAAGATTCGGAAGCGGCATTGCGAAGATGTAAAAGATTGAGAAACAAGCATATATAGTCCACGCATCGTTTGACGGCACCAAAAGCCCACGGAACAGGCATTCGAGGCACTGCATCATGTAATCATTTTTCAAGAAAATCATTCCGCACTCAAGCACCAATGAGCGCAATAATTTCACCTATAAGGAAGATTTATGCGCGCGCATGACGTGTATTTGAGTTTTTTTTCGTACCTTTGCACCCGATTCAGCGAAGGAGCGCGTGCTCCACGCGAACGAATGGAAAATTAACGAAGGTAGAATGATTGTTTACAACACTACATACACCATGCCGGTGGACGACGCCCGGGACTTCGTCATCTGGGTCACGGCGAGCATGTTGCCGCGCGTGGCGGAGAACGGACTGCTCGTGAGGCCGCGCCTGCTGCGCATCCTGTCGCACCACGACCAGGAGTCGGAATGCATGTCGCTGCAGTTCGAGACGGAGTCGTCGGCCACGCTCCACCGCTGGTACACCCAGCAGGGGGCGGCCCTGCATCAGGAACTTGCGAAGGTGTTCGGCGAGCGCATCGTCGGATTCAGCACAATTATGGAGGAAGTTGAAAATTGAAAGTTGAAAGTTGAAAGTTGAGAAAATCATATTGGGCATAGACCCCGGCACGAACCTGATGGGTTACGGGGTGCTGAAGGTCGTCGGACAGCGGGCCGAAGCGGTGGCCCTGGGCGTCATCGACCTGCACCGGATGAGCGACGGTTACCTGAAACTGGGACACATCTACGAGCGGGTCAGCGGCATCATCGCCGAGTATCTGCCCGACGAACTGGCCATCGAGGCCCCGTTCTTCGGCAAGAACGTGCAGTCGATGCTCAAACTGGGGCGTGCGCAGGGGGTGGCCATCGCTGCGGCCATACAGCACGACGTGCCCATCCACGAGTATGCCCCGATGAAGATAAAGATGGCGCTGACGGGCAACGGCGGTGCCTCGAAGGAGCAGGTGGCGGGCATGTTGCAGCGCATACTGCGGCTGGACGAGGAACAGATGAAGCAGCACTTCGACGCTACAGACGCCTTGGCGGCGGCCTACTGCCACTTCATGCAGTCGAGCCGTCCGCAGTCGCAGGCTAACTACCGTTCGTGGAAGGACTTTGCCGTGAAGAACAAAGATAAGGTGAAGGGGATGAAGGATTAGGGATTAGGGATTAGGGATTAGAGATGAGTGCCATAATAGAAATAAAACAAGGAGTGACGCGCCACCCGGAGAAACGGATGGCGGAGCCCGTGGACCTGACCATCCAGGAGGGCGAACAGGTGGCCATCGTGGGCGACAACGCCGCGGGCAAAAGCCGGCTGGTGGACATCATCACGGGCCGCTACCCGCTGTTGCAGAACGAGGTGGGCGGACGGCACGGCCTCATGCGCCACATCACCTTCCGCGACTCGTACGGCGAGCAGGACGGCACCTACTACTACCAGCAACGCTGGAACCAGCACGACATCCCCGAGGACATGCCTCGCGTGGACGGCAAGCCCATCATTGCTCTGTCGAGCGGCGAGATGCGGCGCTACCAGTTGGGGCGCGCCCTGCGCACGAACCCCGACGTGCTCATCATCGACAACCCCTTCATCGGGCTGGACGCCGAGACGCGCCTCTGGCTGGCCGACTTGCTCCGGCAACTCATCCGCGAGCGGGGACTAACGCTCATCCTGGTCGTGGCCAAAACGGACGACCTGCCCGAGTTCATCACGCACGTGATTCCCGTCGACGACCTGAAAGTGGGGCGCAAACTGACGCGCCAGGAGTATCTGGACCGCCGCACTCCCCTGCCCCGGCCCGTGCTGCCCGAGGAGGAGCGGCAGTGGATTCTTAACCTCGCGCCGAAGGACCTGAACCGGGTGCCGTTCTATCCGCAAGGCGGAGGCGAGGTGCTGCGCTTCAACAACGTCAGCATTCGCTACGGCGAGCGCACCATCCTGCGCGACCTGTCGTGGACGGTCCGCGAGGGCGAGCGCTGGGCACTGAGCGGCCGCAACGGTTCGGGAAAGAGCACGCTGTTGAGCCTCGTCTGTGCCGACAACCCACAGGCCTACGCCTGCGACATCCGGCTGTTCGGCCACCGGCGCGGGTCGGGCGAGAGCATCTGGGAGATAAAGCGGCACATCGGGTACGTCAGTCCCGAGATGCATCGTGCCTACCTGAAGGACATCCCGGCCCTGGACATCGTGGCCAGCGGCCTCAGCGACAGCATCGGGCTGTACGTGCGACCGAAACCGGAACAGCGCGAGGGATGCCTGCGCTGGATGCAGGTGTTCGGCATCGAGGCACTGGCCGACCGCACGTTCCTCCGTCTGTCGAGCGGCGAGCAGCGCCTGTGCCTGCTGGCAAGGGCGTTTGTCAAGGACCCCGAACTGCTCATCCTGGACGAACCGCTCCACGGGCTCGACAACTGCTATCGGCAACGGGTGCGCGAGATTATCGAGGCCTTCTGCCAACGGGCGCACAAGACGCTGGTCATGGTGACGCACTACGAGGAGGAACTGCCCGAGTGCATCGACCACAGGTTGAAGTTGAAAGTTGAAAATTGAAGAATTAAAAAATTGAACGATTGAAGGCGCTGCTCAATAATTATGAATTGTGAATTGTGAATTATGAATTGAAAAAATGGACGTAGCGATAATAGACTATAAGGCCGGGAATGTGTATTCCGTGATTCACGCGCTGGAGCGCCTGGGCCTACGGCCCGTGCTGACGGACGACGCCGAACGCATCCGGCGGGCCGACAAAGTGCTGTTCCCCGGACAGGGCGAGGCCAGCCAGGCGATGTCGTACCTGCGAAAGACGGGGCTGGACAGGGTCATCCGCGACCTGCGCCAACCCATCCTGGGCATCTGCATCGGGCAACAACTGATGTGCCGCCACTCGGAGGAGGGCGACACCCCGTGCCTGGGCATCTTCGACGTGCCGGTACTGCGTTTCCAGCCCCAGCGCCACGAGGACAAGGTGCCGCACATGGGATGGAACTCTTTAAAGTTGAAAGTTGAGAGTTTAGAGTTTAAAGAAGATTGTCCGTTGTTCCGGGGCTTCGAGGGAGGCGAGTACGTCTATTTCGTGCACAGTTACTATGTGCCTCAGTGCGAATGGACCATCGCCACGACGGACTACATCACGCCCTTCAGCGCCGCCCTGCATCGCGACAACTTCTACGCCACGCAGTTCCACCCCGAAAAGAGTGGCTCGGTGGGCGAACGCATCCTCCAGAACTTCTTGGAGATATAGAAAATGAGAAAATGAGAGAATGAGAAAATGAGAAAATGAGAAAGATAGAACTGATTCCCGCCATAGACATCATCGAAGGCCAGTGCGTGCGACTGAGCAAGGGTGACTACGATACCAAGAAGGTGTACGGTAGCCCCATCGACATGGCCCTACAGTTCGAGGAACTGGGTTTCCGTCGGTTACATCTCGTCGACTTGGACGGAGCCAAGAGCAAGCACGTGGTGAACGACGGCGTGCTGCGCGAGATTTGCCAGCGGACAAGCCTCACGGTGGACTTTGGCGGAGGCGTGAAGACGGAGGACGACCTGCAGCGCGTGTTCGACGCCGGTGCCCAACTGGTCACCGTGGGCAGCATCGCCATCACGCGGCCCGACCTGTACCTCCAGTGGATGGAGCGCTACGGAGCCGACCACCTGATACTGGGCGCTGACGTCCGCAACGGGCGCGTGAGTATCAACGGCTGGAAGGAAGACAGCGACGTGCAGTTGACCGACTTCCTGACGCAATACCAGCAGGCGGGCAACCGCAACGTGCTGTGCACGGAGATTAGTCGCGACGGCATGCTCCAGGGGCCGGCCATCGACCTGTACCGCACCATCATGCAGGCCCACCCCACCTGCCACCTCATAGCCAGCGGCGGAGTGAGCAGCATCGAAGACATCGAAGCCCTCGACCGGGCCGGCATCCCCGCCGTCGTCTTCGGCAAAGCCATCTACGAGGGAAGGATCGACCTGAAGAAGTTGAAAATTGAAAATTGAAAGCATGTTAGCGAAAAGAATCATACCCTGCCTTGATGTGAAGGACGGCCAGACGGTGAAAGGCACGAACTTCGTGGACCTGCGGCAAGCGGGCGACCCGGTGGAACTGGGGCGCGCCTACAGCCAGCAGGGAGCCGACGAACTGGTGTTCCTCGACATCACAGCCAGCCACGAAGGCCGGAAGACCTTTGCCACGATGGTGGAACGTGTGGCTGCAACGCTGAGCATACCGTTCACCGTGGGTGGCGGCATCAACGAACTTGGTGACGTGGACCGCATGTTGTCGGCCGGTGCCGACAAGGTGAGCATCAACAGCGCCGCACTGCGCCGCCCCGAACTCATCGACGAGATAGCCCGCCACTACGGCAGTCAGGTGTGCGTGACGGCCATCGACGCCCGGCAGGAGCAGGACGGCCAGTGGCAGTGCTACATCAACGGTGGCCGCATACCCGTGGGCCGGAGCCTGTTCGACTGGGCCCACGAGGCACAGGAGCGCGGAGCCGGAGAGATTCTGTTCACGTCCATGAACCACGACGGCGTGAAGACCGGCTTTGCCAACGAGGCACTGGCCCAGTTGGCCGACCGGCTGACGATTCCCGTCATTGCCAGCGGCGGTGCCGGACAGAAGGAGCACTTCCGCGACGCCTTCCGCCTCGGTCATGCCGATGCTGCACTGGCGGCCAGCGTGTTCCACTTCGGCGAAATCGGCATACAGGAACTGAAACAATACTTGAAACAAGAAAACATTAACGTACGACTATGACCATAGATTTTGAGAAGATGGGCGGACTGGTGCCGGCCATCATACAGGATGCCCGGACACGGCGGGTGCTGATGCTGGGATTCATGAACCGGGAGGCCTACGACAAGACCGTTGAGACGGGCCACGTGACTTTCTGGAGCCGTAGCCGCAACTGCCTGTGGACGAAGGGCGAGACGAGCGGAAACTTCCTGAACGTGGTGGACATACTGAACGACTGCGACCAGGACACCCTGCTCATCAAGGCCCGTCCCGACGGGCCCACCTGCCACACGGGGGCCGACACCTGCTGGAACGAGAAGAACACAGAGGACACTTTGCTCTTCCTGTCCGAGTTGAGCGACTTCATCGAGAAGCGCCGCCGGGAGATGCCCGAAGGTTCGTACACGACGAAACTGTTTTCGCAAGGCATCAACAAAATGGCCCAGAAGGTGGGCGAAGAGGCCCTGGAGACCGTCATCGAGGCCACCAACGGCACCAACGAGCAACTCATCTACGAGGCCAGCGACCTGCTCTATCACCTCATCGTCATGCTAGCGAGCAAGGGCCTGCGCATCGAGCAAATAGCCGAGGAACTGCACCGCCGCCACGACCCCGAATGGGACAAACAACGCCGACTGGCCAAAGCCGCAGGCACAATGAAGTGAGAGTTGAAAGTTGAAAGTTGAGAGTTGAAAGTTGAGAGTTGAAAGTTATGATAGCAAAATACGAACAGGTACAGATTAACCAGGACGACCGTACCATTCTGTCGGACCTGAACCTCGAGATCAACGAGGGACAGTTCATCTACATTCTGGGCGAAGTGGGCTGCGGCAAGACATCGCTCATCAAGACCATCTACGGCGAACTGCCCATCGCACAGGGCGAAGCCACCGTGCTGGACAACGACATGACCAACATGCGGCCGCGCAAGTTGCCCAAACTGCGCCGCCAGTTGGGCATCGTCTTCCAGGACCTCCAGTTGCTGCGCGACCGCACGGTGGACGAGAACCTCGACTTCGTGCTTCGGGCCACGGGATGGAAGAAGAAGGTCGACCGCGAACGCCGCATCATCGAGGTGCTGGAACAGGTGGGCCTGCCCGACAAGACCCGCCACATGCCCTACGAACTGTCGGGCGGCGAGCAGCAGCGCGTCTGCATCGCCCGTGCCCTGCTCAACAGCCCCAAACTGCTGCTGGCCGACGAACCCACCGCCAACCTCGACCTCGAGAACGGCCGGCGCGTGATGGAGTTGCTCAACAACATCCGCCTGCAGGGCACAGCCGTCGTCATGACCACCCACAACGAGCAGTGGACCCACGAGTTCCCCGGCATCATCTGGCGTTGCAAGGAAGGAAAAATAAACATAGAATAACTAATAAGGTAAAAAGAGACATGAAAGTAATGAAATTCGGTGGCACCAGCGTAGGTTCGCCCCAACGAATGAAGGAAGTCGTGAAGATTTTCAGTCCCGCACCGGGTGAGCAGTCCTTCGTGGTACTGTCGGCCATGAGCGGCACCACCAATAATCTGGTAGAAATATCCGACTACCTGTACAAGAACAACCCCGAGGCGGCCAGCACGGTCATCAACCAACTGGAGCAGAAGTACTTCGCCCACGTCGACGAACTGTACGCCACCCAGGAGTACCGCGACAAGACGACCCACTTCCTGCAAGACGAGTTCAAGTTCCTGCGCTCCTTCACCAAGGACGCCCCCACGTTCTCCGCAGTCCAGGAAAAGATTATCCTGGCACAGGGCGAAATCATCAGCACCAACATGGTCACCAACTACCTGTTGGAACAGGGCAAGAAGGCCGTGCTGCTCTCGGCCCTGGACATCATCCGCACCAACGAGGACGGCGAGCCCGACCTCAACTTCATCCGCACGGCCACGGTGGACAAACTGAAGGAGGCCCCCGACTACGACATCTACATCACGCAGGGCTTCATCTGCCGCAACAGCAAGGGCGAAATCGACAACCTGCAGCGCGGCGGCAGCGACTACACGGCCTGCCTGGTGGGCGCAGCGCTGCAAACCGAGGAGATACAGATATGGACCGACATCGACGGCATGCACAACAACGACCCGCGCATCGTCGACCACACCGAGCCCGTGCGTCAACTCTACTTCGAGGAGGCTGCCGAGTTGGCCTACTTCGGTGCCAAGATTCTGCATCCCACCTGCATCCTGCCGGCCAAGTTCGCCGGTGTGCCCGTGCGCCTGCTGAACACGATGGACCCGACGGCCCCCGGCACCATCATCAACAACGAGATACAGCGCGGCACCATCAAGGCCGTTGCCGCCAAGGACAACATCACGTGCATCCAGATTCAGTCGTCGCGCATGCTGCTGGCCTACGGCTTCCTGCGCAAGGTGTTCGAGATATTCGAGCAGTACAAGACCAGCATCGACATGGTGTGCACCAGCGAGGTGGGCGTGAGCGTGACCATCGACAACCGCAGCCACCTGACCGACATCGTCAGCGAACTGAAGAAGTACGGCACCGTGGAGGTGGACAGCGACATGTGCATCGTCTGCGTCGTGGGCGACCTGGTGAGCGGCAACGTCGGTTTCGAGAC
>JAFSXQ010000224.1 GCA_017444005.1 Bacteroidaceae bacterium
ATGCCATCCACAAAATGCCAGGCCAGAAGCCCGAGCACCATTCCTCGGGCTTGGCTGGCCGCAAGTTCCAAGACTTATTACCACCTTGTGCGGTAGCAAATTTTTCACTATTCACTTTTCCCTTTTCCCTTAGAATGTTGCGCGGCATCATGGTGAAGTCGTAGGGGCGCAAACTTTCTAATGCCCTATCCACCTGTGAAGAGCAGTAGGCCAACTGCTGATTCACGTTGAACTGTCCAATCTCCTTCGTGAAGACCACGCCGCTGACGTGATTGCCCACAAACATCGGCACGTAGTCGGCTGTGGCATACCAGCGGGGCTTGCCGGGCATATCGTCGTAGATTGGCTGTCCGTTGATTTTCATTCCTTCGAAGGTGATGTTGCGCACCATATGGTCTTGGTCATAGCCGTTGATGATGGAGAGATTCGGCGTAGTGCCCGTGTAGCGGACGTTGCGGAAGGTGACATCCTCCACGCCCCTGCCTGATGCCGTGCAATACTTCTGGTTATATCCCACCTTTACCTGCGCAATGCTGCCAGCCTCAATCTGCTCGATGCGAATGTTGTCGAAGAGTACGTCGCGCACCACGTTGCCGTCGCCGCAGTTGATGGCCAGACAGCCCTGGTAGTCCACCTGTGGTTCTGCCTGTCCCAGAATGTCGATGTTCTCATAGACCAGGTGTTCGATGGTGTCGCCCACCTCGGGATTGCCGTGAATGCCGATGAAGATGGGGTGCGCCACGTCGGCCCAGAGTGTGCTGTTGCGCATCCGCACATTTCGGGTGTTGCCGCTGAAGCCCTTGCGCGTGGCGTAGGCCGTGGTGCAGTCATCGCTGTTGCGGCAGAACACGCGGTCGAAAAGGACATTCGAGGAGGCAAAGACATTTAAGCCGTCACCCCAACCTGGATGTGATATGCTCCTGACATCGTGCAGCGTCACACCGTCACTGCCGCCCACAGGACAGGTGTTGACGATGAGACCGTCAATCAGCACGTTCTTCGAGCGGTGAACATGACAGCCTTCGTAGCCGCGAACAGGACGGGCCACGCCGCGCCCCAGAATACTCACGTTCTGGGCATCATTGATGGCGAAGGTGCCGGTGAAATAAGCCCCGCCATCCAAATACACCGTGGTATTTGAGCCAACAAAAATAGTGTCCTGCTGATTGTAGAAACCTGGGGCGTAATAGACAAACTGCCGTCTCTCGCGCTTCGCCTGCTTCTTCGCCTCCTCCATCGTCACGGGTGGCTTCGAAGTAAATACCAACAGATTGTCAGTGATGTCGCCGTCCAGTTCCACGCTCACGTTCTCGGGTTGGAACAGCAGGAACTGCACCGTCGAATCGTTCTGCACGTTGGCAATCGTGCCGCGATAGTCGGGACGGATGCGGGCCGTCTTGAATTTCTTGTTTTTGCTAATCACTTTCACAAACACATCGCCTGTGAAATCAAAGAAACAGTATGAAATCTCACTCACTTGATGCTTGTTATTACCAGTCGAGGCATTCACCTTCGCCATATATGTGTCAATCTTTATCCACTCCTTTCCTCGCGGACATATATACACATCGTAGTCATGCTTCAGAGGCGCACCCTTGGGGGCTGGATAGGTGAATACCTGATGCAGTTTCGCCCCTTCCGTCACACCCGGCACCCGCACCTCGCGGCTCTCCCCCTTGCGCTCTGCCTTGGCCTGCAACGCCAGCACCTTTTCCGTGTACGGCATCTTCAGCCCCTTCGCCTTCACATAGTGGTCGTAGGGCTTCTGGTAGATGTCCCACAGCTTGCCGCGTCCCATCTGCCCCGGTTCCGTCCAGTCGCAGTAGAGACCAGTCAAGTCCGTCCACGTCTCAAAAGGCACGTCGTAGCCCAAGTTGTAGCGGGCTGTATATTCAAAACCCTTCATCAGCCGGTTGTCGAGTACGCCCCAAAGGTCGTCCCCCTGCTGCCACGCCATCTCGCAGATGTCGGCCATCGCCTCTAATCCCAACTGCGCGTGTCCCTGGTCGCGCCCCGTTTCCTGACACTGTCCCGTCTCACTGATATACCGAGGCAGCGAGCCGTTGTCATAGCCGTGCAGGTAATAGTCGATGGCCTGACGGTACATCGCCGAGTCCTCCATAACTATCGCCGCCGCCATACGAAACCTGTTCACAATCGCGCCCCAGTTGCCGTTGGCATACGGACTGTCCGCCTCGAATTTGTTCATCGTTGGCACCATCGCCCGTCGAAGCATCGCTGTCCATTTTTTAGTTGACGAGTTAACGAGTTGACGAGTTGACGAGTTGTCACCATCTTTTTCACTTAACTTGTCAACTTGTTTACTTGTCAACTTGTCAACTTCTATCATCATCGCCCTGCACAGCCAATACCCCTGAATCAGGCACAGCGGCGCATCGTGACCGTCGAGCCGCTGCAACTTCTCCGCGTAGGCATTGATGATCCGCAGTGCTTCATCGTGCTTTCCAGCCCTTGCGAAGTCCCACGCCGCCTTCATATCGCGTTCGCTGCCCGCCTTCGAGCCTCGGAACTCACCATCACGAGCCACCACCTCGTAGGGGCCGGCCATCTTGTACTCACTCTGCGCCAACGTGCAGATTGCAGGTATGAAATAAAGAAAACATGCTGTAATGAAAAACTTCTTCATATCAATGATTTTTTTATGACGCTGCAAAGGTACACATTATTCCTGCATACGCGTGTCATCTATTATCCATTTCTGATGCCTCTATTGTCCAGCCCCCGTTTTTGGACGATTACAGCACCCCTTCTGGACGATTTCGACACATCCGAGGTGCTGTTGGATAAGCCCGGATAACCTTATCCGACCTGTCCGCCCCCTGCGGCGAGGCCTCGCATAAAGTAAACCGGAGGCCGCTACTCATGTCTGCAACCTCCGATTCCTGTTTCATGCGAGGATTTCCCCTCAAACTTCCCACCCATCCGCTCGACCGCTTGCGGGCGCTTGCTACCCAGCGGGACGCAAGAAGGGGAGGGGTCTAGGGTGAGTCTGTAATTATTTGTCGCTCCGCGAGAAATCTTTCAAATCTTACAAATCCCTTCTGTTCGATTTGTTCAGATTTGTAGGATTTCTGCCCCGCAAGGGGCACTCCTATTCCGGCGTCACCGACGTCACCTCCGGCTCCACAGGCGTGACAGGCATCGGGCCGTCCATGGCCAGCAGCGCGTACTCCTTCTTCGCATCCACCGCGTCCGTGGGCTTCACAGCCGCGCCGTTCAGGGCGAGGAACAGGCCGCCGTCCTTCTTCGCCTTCGCCGCCAGGGACACGATGAAGTCGGTGGAGGGGTCGATGGCAAACGCCTTGTCGTTCGCGGCGACGATGTCCGCCCACCTCGCAAATTCATTCACCGAGTAGCGGTGGTTGCCCACGATGTCCGACGTGACGAGCACGGTCGGCAGCTTCTTCGACTGCGCCATCTGCTCCTCA
>JAFSXQ010000001.1 GCA_017444005.1 Bacteroidaceae bacterium
ATGACGTAGCCGAAGAGCGAGGAAGCGAAGTCCAGCGCACCGCCCTCGAAGCCTTCGGGAATCTTGGCGGCAGAGGCCGTGGGGTCGGCCTTGTAGACCTCGTTGGCGGCCAGCGTGAAGGAGGGGGCCATGTCGGTGACGAAGTAGAGACCGATGACCAGAGCCACGAGGCCGATGATGAGGCTCTTCACCACGTTACCCCGGGTGTAGGGTAGGATGAGGGGGAAGAGGTAGAACATGCCAGCCAGCGAAGCCAGGGGCAGGAACTGGTTGCCAGGCAGGAATACGGCGATGGCCAGAATGACGGGGATGAGGATGACGGAGCAGACGAGCGTCGTGGGATGGCCGATGACCAGGGCGGGCGACATGCCGATGTGCACCTTCATGCCACCGAAGCGCTTCTTGGCCACCTCCTGCGTCTTCTCGGCAATGGGCTTCAGACCGTCGATGAAAAGGCTGGTGATGCGCGGGATGAGTTCCATGACGGCACCCATCGTGACACCTAGGAACAGCACCTTCTTGATGTCCAACTGGGCAGCCCAACCAATCAGGGCACCCACGATGACACCCAGCACCAGCGGCTCGCCCAGCACACCGAACTTCTTCTTCAGTCCCTCGGCATCAATGTCGAGACGGGAGAAGCCGGGAATCTTATCCAACAGCCAGTTGATGGCGACGGCGAAGACCGTGAAACTCTGACAGAAGGGTTGCGGGATGGAGATGCCCTGCAGGTCGTAGTGCTTCTGGAAGCGCTCGGCGGTGAGGTCGGCCATCACCAGCGTGACGATGTAGCACACGATGGCGGCAAAGTAGCCCCACAGCAGGCTCTGGTCCATGACGAAGTAGGCCACGGCACCGATGAAGGCGAAGTGCCAGTAGTTCCAGAGGTCGATGTTGATGGTGCGTGTGCACTTGGTGAACAGCATCAGCAGGTTCACGCCCAGGCAGATGGGGATGATGAGTGCGCCGACGGCGGTACCGTAGGCCACCGCAGCCGCAGCGGGCCAACCCATGTCGAAGACCCGAAGTTGCAGGTCGTAGAGTTCAGAGATGGTCTTCAGGGGACTGTCGAAGTTGGTGGTCAGCAGGGCCGTGACGATGCCCAGGCCCACGAAGCCGACGCCCACGTAGAGACCGCTTTTGAGCGATTTGCCAAACTTCATGCCTATGCACAGGCCGATGATGGTGAACAGGATGGGCATCATGACCGATGCCCCCAGACTGATGATGTAAGCAAAAACTTGTTCCATATTATTCTAAACTAAATGTTGTTCCTCCAATGCGGTGCCCGTCGGCAAAGATGTCGGCGCGATACTGGCCGGCCATCAGGGTCTGGGCTACGTCCCAGTAGACGGTGACCTGCTGCTCTTCGCCCGTGTACTCGATGTCCTTGCGGATGCTGTATTCCAGCGTGCGGTTCTCGAAGGGGAAGGTGCCGCCCTGTGTCAGCGTCTCGTTCGTGGGCGTCAGGATGCGCACGTAGATGCTCTTCATGCCCGTCTTGGCCGTTACGTTGCGACTGATGGTGAACGAGATTTGGAACTTCTTCACGTCCTTCACCTTCTGCGTCTGCTTGCCCTTCTTGTTCTTGCTGAAAGCCGAAACGCCCGTGGCGTCCAGTTGCGAGGCTATGGCCACCTTGTCGGTCAGCGTCTCCTTCTCCGTCGTCAGGTTCGAGATGTGTTGCTGGGCCTGCTGGTTCTCGGTGCGCAGGTTCTCGTTCTCCTGGTTCAGTTGCTGGTTCAGTCGGTTCAGCGAGTCGATCTGCATCACGTAGTTGCGCAGGATTTCGCGCAGCGTGGCCAGTTCCTTCTTCAGTCGCATGATTTCGGCTGCGTCGTTGCTTCGTGTGCGCTTCAGTTCCTCTTGCAGTTCCTCCACACGCTGCTGCTCCATCTCCAGTTGGGCGATGAGCGAGTCGTTATTAATCTGCGTCTGCAGTTCCTGATACTGGCGGGCGAACTCCTCGTACTCGTTCTGCATCTCCAGTTTGTCCATCTCGGCTAGGGCCTGATACTCTTTCATCTGTTCGTTGTCCTCCTCGGCACGGTTGGTGCGGTATGCCAAATAGGCAACGATGGCACATAGTATAGGAATTAATACTATGGCCAATGTCGTAAGTATATTCTTCTGTTTCATTATTTTTTGGAATTACCCCGCGAAGTTACGAAAAAAAATGCACATAGCAAAGCATGGGTGCGCATTTCTTGCCGTCACCTCGTCAATTCCCTATCTCTGCTTGGTCAGTTGCAATACTTGCGTACAATGTTCGACGACGGCCAGACGATGGGTAACGAAAAGTAGGGTCTGGTTCGAGCGCTTCCACTGCGACAGGTTCTGCAGCAGGCGCGTCTCGGTGGCTGTGTCGAGGGCCGATGTGGCCTCGTCGAGCAGCAGGATGTTGCCTTCGCGCAGGAGGGCACGGGCGATACAGATACGTTGCGCCTGTCCCTGGCTCAGTCCCGTACTGTTCTCGCCGACACTGCTGTCGAGCCCGTTGGGCAACGCGAGGACGAAGTCGGCACAGGCCGTGCGCAGTGCTTCGCGCATCTGGTCGTCGGTGGCATCGGGGTTGCCCAGGAGCAGGTTGTCGCGTATGGTGCCCGAGAACAGGGTGTTGTCCTGCGGCACGTAGACCAGGTTGCAGCGCGTCAGCGGGGAGACTGGGAGTGAAGAGGTATCATACATCTCCACCTTTCCCTCGGTCGGTTTGAGCAGGGCCAGGATGAGGCGGATGAGCGTCGTCTTGCCGGCTCCCGTCTCGCCCAGTATGGCCGTGCTGCTGCCCGGGGGGAAGTCGAACGAGAAGTCGCGCAGGATGTAGCGTTCGTGTTCGTCGTAGCGGAACGAGACATTGCTCAGGCGCAGGCCGGCCCCGTCCGTAAACTTCACGGACTCGCCCTGCTCCTCGGTGGGCGCTTCCTCCAGTTCCATCAGTCGTTCGCCTGCCGTGAAGGCGCTGATGATGATGGGGATGAACTTCGTCATGTCGCGGAAGGGACCCTGTATCTGGCCCACCAACTGTATGAAGGCCAGCATCATTCCGTAGGTGATGCTGCCCTCGTGCAGGCGCGTCACGCCCCAGAGGAAGGTCACCAGATAGCCCGTGGCAAAGCCCGTGCTGATGAGCGTGGCCGAGAGGGAGGAGAACATTGTGCGGTGGCGCACCTGGCGGCGCAGGTGCTGTTGCGTATGGTCCAGGCGGTCGGTCATGGTGCCGGTCCGTTCCAGTGTCTTCAGGATGATGCGGTGCTGAATGCTCTCTTGCAGGATGCTCTGTATGTTGCTCTCGGTGTCGCGCACATCGCGGGTGATGGCGCGCATCTTGCGGACGTAGAACTTGCTGATGACGACGAATACGGGCACGATGCAGATGATGAGCAGGGCCAGTTTCGAGTCCATAGAATAGAGGAACAGGAAGGCGCCGATGAAGCGTGTCGTGACGCTCAGGGCCGAGGGCAGTGTCTCGGTAATCACGTCGGTGACGTCCTTCACGTCGCGTATCAGGCGGTTCAGCACGTCGCCGCTGTGCCGCGACTCGCGTCCGTTCCATTCGTTGGCAAGCAGTCGGCGGAAGAGGCGCAGTTGCATGTGGTTCTGCGAACGCACGCCCAGCAGGGCGCTTATCCAACGGCGGGCGAAACCGATGCTGATGTTGCCCACCATGATGGCGATGAGCACGAAGGAGGCCGAGCGCAACGCAACATCGGTGGTGCGTCCCGTGGCGATGTCGATGCACAGTTTCGTGGTCCAGATGAACGCAAAGTCCAACCCCACACTGATGATGCCTATGATGGCGTTCAGCGTGGTTTGCAGGCGCAGGTTCTTCGATATCTGCCAGAACCAACGCAGTATGCTACCGCTCGACTTCAGTCGCGTCTTATTTAATGCATAATTCATAATGCATAATTCATAATAACGATGAAACGAATACTGTTAATTGTAACTCTTATTCTTCACTCTTCACTCTTCACTCTCAATTTCTTATGTCCGTTCCCCAGGCTAGTTTCTCGCGCAGGGTGCGGAAGAAACTGCTGTTGTTCCGCTTCACGACCTGTATGGAGTAGGGGGCCTTGCGCACCCGGAGTTGGCGGTCCTCGGTGCAGGTCTCGCTGCGTCCGTCGATGGCGACCAGGAAGTTGTGGCTCCTGCTGCTGACGCTCAGGGTTATCTCGGCATTGTCGCAGATGGTGATGGGCCGCACGTTCAGGCTGTGCGCGGCCACCGGGGTGATGCCCAGCACACCGGCATTGGGCGACATGATGCTGCCTCCGACGCTCAGTGCATAGCCCGTTGAACCCGTGGGGGTGTTGATGATGAGGCCGTCTGCCTGGTACGTTGTCAGGTATTCGCCGTTGATGTCCACGCGGATGCTTATCATCGACGAGTTGTCGCGCTTCAGCACGGCCACCTCGTTCAGGGCGTATGGCGAGGTCTCTTGCCCCTTGCCCCTGGCTCCTTGTCCCTGATAGGCCACTTCCAGCACACTTCGTTCCTCCAACCGGTAGTCTTCGTTGTAGATGCAGTCGATGGTGGCTTCGATGTCGTCGCCCCCGACGTCGGCCAGGAAACCCATGCGCCCCATGTTCACGCCGATGATGGGGATGCCCTTGTTGCCCACGCGCATAGCCGTCTGCAGGAACGTACCGTCGCCTCCCATCGATATGGCGAAGTCGGCGCGGAAACGGTCGTCTTCGATGAGGCCCGTAGCATTCACGTTCAGTTGCAGTTCGCGCGTCAGGTAGTCGTAGAAGGGGCGGTCTATCCACACCTCTGCTCCGTGTCCTTCCAGACAACACAGCAGTTTCTTTGCCAGAGCCGACTTCTTGGCCTGATAGATGTTTCCGAATAGGGCAAATCGCAGTTTGTGCATGGTTATAATGACGAATTTCAGGGCAAAGGTACAAAATAATTCATAATTCATAATTCATAATGCGTAATAATTTAGTAACTTTGTACAAATATTGATGAGACTATGACAAATCTGAGTGTAAATATCAACAAAATAGCCACGTTGCGCAATGCACGCGGTGGCGACAATCCGAATGTGGTGCAGGTGGCCCTCGACTGCGAGCGCTTCGGGGCGCAGGGCATCACCGTACACCCCCGTCCCGACGAACGGCACATCCGCCGGCAGGACGTCTTCGACCTGAAGCCGCGCCTGACCACAGAGTTCAACATCGAGGGCTATCCCTCGCCGGAGTTCATAGATTTGGTCCTGCAGGTTGTCCCCGCACAGGTCACCCTAGTGCCGGACAGCCCCAGCCAGTTGACCAGCAATCACGGTTGGGACACACGGGCCAACCTGTCGTTCCTGACCGAGGTGACCGACCGCTTCCACGAGAAGGGCATCCGCGTGAGCATTTTCGTGGATGCCGACGAGCAACTGGTGGACTGCGCGGCCCGTACGGGTGCCGACCGCGTGGAACTGTACACCGAACCCTATGCCACGATGTATCCGCAGGACCGTGAGGCAGCCATCGCTCCCTTTGTCCGTGCCGGCGAACGGGCCAAGGCGCTGGGCCTGGGCCTGAACATGGGGCACGACCTGAGCCTCGTGAACCTTGCTTACATGCACGAACGCATGCCCTACGTCGACGAGTGCAGCATCGGTCATGCCCTCGTATGCGATGCCCTCTACCTCGGTCTCGAGGAGACGATAAGGCGTTACCGCGAGTGCCTTGCCTAACTTTCAATTTTCAATTTTCAACTTTCAACTTATAATTATGATTTATACCTTTCTTGCCACTGGCTTCGAGGATATTGAAGCGCTGGCCCCTGTTGACATCATGCGCCGTGCAGGCCTTCAGGTAGAGACCGTTAGCATCACCGACGAGATTGTGGTGACGAGTGCCCACGGCATTGGTGTGGTGGCCGACCGTACGTTGGCCGAGATTGACTTCGACGATGCCGAACTGCTGTTCCTGCCCGGCGGTCTGCCCGGTGCCACGAACCTGGACGCCTGTCAGGACCTTCGCGAGGGCTTGCTACAGTACCATCGGGCCGGTCGCCCCATTGCTGCCATCTGCGCCGCCCCGCTTGTGCTGGGCCATCTGGGCCTCCTGAACGATAGTCGTGCCACCTGTTATCCCGGCTTCGAAACCGAGTTGGGACAGGCACAATACACCGCTTCCCTTGTGGAGCAGGATGGCCTGTTCATCACAGGCAAGGGCCCTGGTGCCGCTATGGAGTTGGGCTATGTGCTGGTGGAACGCCTGAAGGACAAGCAGACCGCTGATGCCTTGCGCGAAGGAATGATGTACAATTTTTTAATGCACAATGCATAATTCATAATGCATAATTAGGCTTTGCTGTTTCAGGGCTGTCTGAATGTGTTAATATAATTATGAATTATGAATTGTGAATTATGAATTATATAATTGTTGTTGCCGGGGGCAAGGGCTTGCGCATGGGCGGGGATGTGCCCAAACAGTTCCTGCCTGTAGGCGGAGAGCCCGTGCTGATGCGGACGCTTCGTGTCTTTCACGAGGCCTTATCTTCCCCCTTTGGGGGGAGCGAGGGAGGGCTTCTTATTCTCGTCCTTCCTGCCGATCAGCAGGAATACTGGCAACGTTTGTGCGACGAGTACCGCTTTGATGTGCCTTATCGACTGGCTACCGGCGGCGAGACGCGCTTTCACAGCGTCAAGAACGGCCTGGACCTGATTCCCGATGATGCCGACGGTGTGGTCGGTGTGCACGATGGTGTGCGGCCCTTCGTCTCGGCGGAGGTCATCCGGCGTTGTTACGATGCCGCACGGGAACATGGGGCCGTGGTGCCCGTCGTCCCCGTCGTGGAGACGGTGCGCCAGTTGCTTCCCGAAGGCGGCAGCCTGACCGTCGACCGCTCGCTCTATCGCCTCGTGCAGACGCCCCAGACGTTCCGCATCGCCCTACTGAAGGAGGCTTTCCGCCAACCCTACCAGCCCTCGTTCACCGACGATGCGTCGGTCGTGGAGCATCTGGGGCACCGGGTCGTGCTGGTGGACGGGAACCGCGAGAACATCAAACTGACCACTCCCTCCGACATCCGATATGCCGAATACCTATGTAAGTTATAACGCGCGCACGTACGCCACGCGTGCATGTTGGCAGAAGATTAGTAATCTTCCGGCCATAAGATTAGTAATCTTCCGTCGATAAGATTAGTAATCTTATTTGCAAAACTTCGATAAGGCGTTTCGCCGGGTGCCGTAAAAATGGATTTATGTGATACACGATAAAGGTGTCGTATGATAGCAAAGAATGTACTTGACAACCCCGTCACCTACTTGTCCAACGTGGGAGAGACGAGGGCCAGACTCTTGCGCGACGGCATGGGCATCTCCACCTATGCCGACCTGCTCATGCAGTTTCCTTCCAAGCACATCGACCGCAGCCGGTTCTACTACACGCACGAACTGACCTCGGACATGCCCTACGTGCAGATGCGGGGGCAGATTCTCTCGTTCGAGGAGGAGGGCTTTGGCCGCAAACGGCGCATCATCGGACACTTCTCGGACGGGCACGGCATCGTCGACCTCGTGTGGTTCAACGGTTTACAATACGTCGAGCGGTCGTACAAACTGCTGACGGAGTATGTAATCTTCGGCAAGCCCACGCTCTTCCGCGACCGCTTCAACATCACTCACCCAGAAATCGAGAGCGCCGAACGCTTTTCCCGTTCGGGCCTCGGTCTGCGGCCCTACTACAGCATCCCCGAAAAGTTGCAGAAGCGCGGCATCAACACGCGCATGATGGAGCAGTGGGTCAGCACCGTTTTCCGTGTGCTCCACGAGCCTTTGCCCGAGACGCTGCCCGAGTATCTGGTGCGCGAACTCCGGCTCATGCCGCGTGACGAGGCCATCCGTGCCATGCACTACCCGCAGTCGGCGGAGCACCTCAGCCGGGCCTCGTTCCGTCTGAAGTTCGAGGAACTCTTCTTCATCCAACTGAATATACTGCGGTATAGCCGCGAGCGCAACCGCCGATACGCCGGGTATAAGTTCACGAGGGTGGGGGAGTTGTTCAACGACTTCTACTACCACCACCTGCCCTTTCCCCTGACGGAGGCGCAGAAACGTGTCATCCGCGAGATACATGCCGATATGAAGTCGGGCCGGCAGATGAACCGCCTCCTTCAGGGCGACGTCGGCAGCGGCAAGACGCTGGTGGCCCTGATGTCGATGCTCATCGCCTTGGATAATAACTATCAGGCCTGCATCATGGCCCCCACCGAGATACTGGCCGAGCAGCACCTGGAGACGTTCCGCCAGTTCCTGGGCGATATGCCCATCCGCGTCGAACTCCTCACGGGCATGGTCAAGGGCAAGCGCCGTCAGGCCATCTTCGACGGGTTGCTGTCGGGCGAAGTCCATATCCTCATCGGCACGCACGCCGTAATCGAGGACAACGTGCAGTTCCGCAACCTCGGCCTTGTCGTTATCGACGAACAGCACCGCTTCGGCGTGGCGCAGCGGGCCAAACTCTGGAATAAGGGGCAGGGGGTTGTCCCTCACGTCCTGGTCATGACGGCCACGCCTATCCCCCGCACGCTGGCGATGACGGTGTACGGCGACCTCGATGTTTCAGTCATCGACGAACTGCCGCCCGGGCGCAAACCCATACAGACCATCCACCACTACGAGAACAGGCTCGAAGACCTGTATCGCGGGCTTCGGCAGCAAATCGACCTGGGCCGGCAGGCCTACATCGTCTATCCGCTCATCAAGGAGTCGGAGAAGATAGACCTGAAGAACCTGGAGGAGGGCTACCAACAGTTCTGCCGTGCCTTCCCAGACCTCCGCATCAGCAAGGTGCACGGCAAGATGAAGTCGGCCGAGAAGGACGCGGAGATGGAGCGCTTCGTCCGTGGCGAAACGCAGATACTGATGGCGACTACGGTCATCGAGGTCGGCGTGAACGTGCCCAATGCCTCGGTCATGGTCATCGAGAACGCCGAGCGATTCGGCCTTGCCCAACTGCACCAGTTGCGCGGCCGTGTGGGACGTGGCGCCGAGCAGTCGTATTGCATCCTGGTCACGGGCTTCAAGTTGGCGAGCGACACCCGCAGGCGCATACAGATTATGTGCGAGACCAACGACGGCTTCGAGATAGCGGAGGAGGACATGCGCCTGCGTGGCCCCGGCGACTTGGAGGGCACGCAGCAGAGCGGCATCCCCTTCGACCTGCACATAGCGAACCTGGCGCGCGACGGTCAGGTCGTGCAGTTGGCCCGCGATGTGGCCAAGCGTGTGCTCGAAAGCGACCCGCAATGCGACCGCCCCGACCATGCCATGATGTGGCAGACGTTACGGGACTTGAACAAGAGCAACGTCGATTGGTCGGCCATCTCATAAAGGTTAAATGATGTAAAATCGTAGCGAGTGCGAAGAAAAATCCGTATCTTCGCACTCGAATGGTATAAAAACGACGACGTATGAAACGGACGACACCCCTATTGATGATGCTGTTTTTCGGCCTGACGGCCGCATGGACGAGCGTGCAGAGTTACCGCATCACGCAGCGCGAGATTACGAACCAACTGACCGAGGCTCTGCTCCTTACGCAGGCAGACATGCCGAGTGACTGGCTCTCGACCGACACCATACGGCAGTTCCGCGGGCACATCCGGCAGGCCGAACTTCGGGAGAAGGCAGGGCTGGCCTTCTATACGGGCGAGGCCGACGACAGGTTGGCTGGGCTGCAAAGCCGGGAACTCCGGCTCTCGTCGTCGGTGCGTGCGCGCGGCTACCTCACCTATTCCGGCTGGCAGGTGTGGCGCATGTCCGACCAGCGCCTTACGGCCCTGCTGGCGCTGCTGATGCTGGCAAGCATGGCCTGGTCGCTGGGGCAGTTCCGTATGTCGCCACTCGATGGCGACAAACAAAACAGCCTTCGCCTCACGCCGATGCAGGAGCAACTGGTCAGCCTGCTGATGTCGGCGCCGGAGCGTCGCATGAGCAAGCACGACATCTGTCAGGCCTTGTGGCCCGGAAAGCCCGACGCCAGCGAGACGTTGTACACGCTTGTGCGGCGCACGAAGCAGGCCCTGGAGCCCGAAGGGCGCATCAGCATCGCCTCGGAGCGCGGCCGGTCGTATCGCATCGTTATGTAAGTTGAAAGTTCTTTAACCCGTCGTTCCGGCGGTTTCATTATTTCCCCATTTCATCGAGGTCTTAGGCATTGTCAGTGAAATGTCAGACTAATGTCAGCGAATATTCTTGGTGACGCGGTGGCAAGGTCGTAACTTTGCCCCCGCAAACCAATATTCGCAATAGGATGAAGACATTAGTTACAGCCCTGATGGCCCTGACCACGTTGGGGGCATGGGCACAGACACAGGAGGAGAAGGCCGATTCCCTGCAGGAGGAACGGCGCGACAGCATCGAGTTGGAGGCCGAACTGCCGACCGTGGCCATCACGGCACAGCGGCAGTTGGTGACGCAGGACATCGACCGCATAGGCTACGACGTCTCGGCCGATGAGGACAGCCGTACGCACAGCGTCCTCGATATGCTTCGCAAGGTGCCTTTCGTGACTGTCGACGGCGAGGAGAATATCCTGGTGAAGGGTTCCTCGGCCTTTAAGATTTACAAGAACGGGCGCTTCGATCCCACGCTCACGAAGAACGCGCGCGAAGTCCTGCGCTCCATGCCGGCAACGATGGTGCGTCGCATCGAGGTCATTACGTCGCCGGGGGCCAAGGAAGACGCCGAAGGCACGGAGGCGATACTGAACATCGTGCTCATGGACGGCAGGCACATGGAAGGCGTGACGGGGAGCCTGTCGGCCAACATCAATACCTTGCTCCACCCGAACGCCAGTGCTTACCTGATGACGCAGGCGGGACGGCTGACCACGAGCCTGAACTATGGCTACGGAGGGATGTCGAAGCGCGAGACCCAGGGCTACTACGACGGCTGGATGGACTATGCGGAGACGGGCCACCACGTCGCGAGCCAGAGCCGGCAGCAGTCGCCGGGCAGCGTGCACAATGTCAGCCTCGACATGAGCCTGGAACTGGACACGCTGAACCTCATCTCCGCGTCGCTGGGTGGCTACTTCTACGACCTCAACGTGCAGGGCGACTCGCACTGGGCCATGACCGACGCGACGGGCGCCCCCCTGTATTCCTATTCCTCGCACTTCTGGATGCCCGACTACATGCACCAGTCGTGGCAAGGGCGGGCCGACTACGAACGGCGCACGCGGCGCAAGGACGAGCGACTGACCCTCTCCTACATGCTGGCCCTGACGCGGCAGCGCACCGACGACGAGACCACGTACTCCGACCTCTCCTGCGTGCCCTTCACGTACACGGGCCTGCTCAGCCGCAGCCGTGAGCACTTCACGGAGCATACGTGGCAACTCGACTGGCTGCGTCCGTTCTCACATGGCCACCAACTGGAGACGGGAGGGAAGTATATCTGCCGCCTGAACCATAGCACGAACGAGCAGGACTATCAGGGGACGTCGGACACCACGCGCACGACCTTCCGCCACCGCACCCACGTCGCTGCCCTCTACGGCGACTATACCTACCGCCGTAAGCACCTGTCCTTGCGGACCGGGCTCCGCTACGAGTACAGCCGCATGGTGGGGTGGGGCATCCGTCATCGTCTGCACGACCTCGTCCCACGCGCCGTACTCCACTGGCGCATGTCCGACCGCCAGAGCCTGAAAGCGGAGTACGTCACCACCGTGCGCCGCCCGGGCATCGAGTACCTCAACCCCGCCGTCGAGCGCTCACCCTTCCGGGTCCGGCAGGGCAACGCCGCCTTGCGCAGCAGCCGACACCAGAGCCTATACCTTATATATATGTATATGGGCCGCCGCCTGACCCTCAACCTTGCGCCGGCGGTGAAGTGGAGCCACGACGGCATCGGCCCGGTGCTGACCACCCAGGGCGACGTCCACTACCAGACCTACGGCAACGTCATCGACCACCGCCGCCTGCAACTTGAGGGCTACCTCCAGTGGCGACCATGGGAGAAGACTACGGTGACCGTGAACGCAAACCTGGGGCAAGACCGCTACGCGAACGGGCAGTTGGCCTTGCACGACGGGCAGTCCGGGCTCCGCCTCTCGCGCTTCTCCGGCTTCGTCTACGGCTACGTGCAGCAGAAGGTCTGGTGGCGTCTGCAACTGACACTGGCGGGTTACGGCCAGGTGGGCCACGCCATCGCCGGCGTATA